>NZ_JAHPYX010000043.1:0-21823 GCF_019058535.1 Candidatus Borrarchaeum sp. | reverse complement strand
GCTTTATCCGACTAGGATCCTCAATCTCATCCAATCGTCTAATGCGCCAACCAATCGGTGGATGAGGATCTAATCGAAGCCAGCCCAATAGAGAAAACGAGACTCTCCCCTTATGAACCAACTGCCTAAATCCTATTTTTCTCAAAGCATTTGCCAAAAGTTTTGGATCTTTCAAGTATATTGCACTTTCTAAATCGCACTTTGCCTCAAAAAATTTGCCCACAAAAAAGATCGTTCCAATAAGCACGATATAGTAAAGCAAGGACAAACTCTGAATTACATTTGCGAGTTGTGGAATGAACGTTACTATATATATCCGTCCCAAATATTCTAGAGACACAAGTAAAAATATAATGACTGGATCGTGCCCCTTAAGGTGGCTTAATTCGTGACCAACAACCTGAAGAAGGTCATCCTCTTCTAATTGGACTAAAGCGCCCGTAGTTACTAACATAGTCCCAATTCTTGAATTAAGACCAGTAGCTGCCGCATTAGCTGCTAATACATTACTTACGACTATCGTTGGAATTGATAAATTGAACTTTTTTGCCGCAGAGTTGACAAGATTATATAGATTTATCGTCTTGATAGAGAAATATGCGGGAGTACACTCTATTTCGTATTTCTGGAAAACGTCGTGAGCGACCTCACAACTTATTGGCTCGCCTACTGCTAACGTTTTGTCATAAATTTCCTTTCTAATTTTAGGAAGTGCTTTTTTGTGTCTTTTTCTTAAAATAATCGCTTCCTCTTCCGTCAAGGTATATTCAAGTATTGTAACTTCAGGGCGATCTTTCGTAATTTTCCAATCTGAAGTTACTGCGATTAATTTTCCAGCAAATGCAATTATAACTAATTCTGCCGCTACGATAACGATTGGGGCGATTAATGGGCCAAGCAGTGCAAATGCTATAAAAGCAATGGGGATAAAAAATATGAATATATTAACCATCGAATCGGTAAATAACTTCTGAAAGATGTTCCGCCCATGTCGTTCTTCTGTAACTTTTTGCCCTGGAATAAATGCTAAATAAAGCGTGAATTGTCTGGCATATTCTTCGAAGAATTGGACATTAATGAGAAGGTCATCATAAATTCTTTGTAAAAACGTATAGGAAATTGTGGGCCGACTAAGATTCATTATCACATGAATTGGATGACCTACTTCTGTACTAGTCTCTACCGTTACGTCAACATAATCAGATGATTTTGGTACAAATACCCTAAAAATAAGATAGTATCGTTTATCAATTTGAAATTTGCGCATATATTTAACGGCGCGAAACTCTTTGTGTTGTAGAACGTAATAATTTTCAAGAAATTCTGGAAGATGGCGCAAGTATCCAGGTGTAGTTTCAGTATCAATAAAAAAATGCCTTTCAGATTCTTGTTGAGTGAGTGTCATAAAACCCATGCTCCTTCAAATGATTTTACCCTCAAAAAATATGTCCAGAAATAGAATAGAAAATTATTTGTGTTTCGTTTACTGACAAATCCTCCATTTAAAATTATGTAACTCAACTTTGAAGTACGTCATTCACTTCATTTGCGTTAGCGCATAAAATAGACAATATTAAGTTATTCTGTGTTTTATATTATCCATGAACCAAGGCAAACGCTATAAATAATAATAAAACTATTATGATCACTATTGTCCTTCTTAATTCATAATCCCCACTATCAGTATCCACTTTATATGCCTTCAATAGATTTAGTGCATTTATATTTTCAAAAGCGTCTATTGCATAGCATCTTCCAGTTAGTTTCGTAATTCGAAATGTATAAATGGACAATGCAGAATTAAATTCTTAATTATATGTGTCTGTTATGTAACAGTAACAAAATATTATAAAAACGCGATTACACAGTAACTATAGTTAAATAGAGGTGTTAAAAGATATTTTACTAATTTTGGAATCATATAATTCACAAAAAAAATGCGGATTGTCTTACACTTCTTGATTTTGTTTGAAACATTATGGAATTTTGTAAAAAAATGATATATTAAAGATGAATAACTGAAGCGGGAAAAACAAATGATTGTAATTGAAATACCAGGCATGGAAAAAATTATGATTCAACAAATTATATGCGATCTTAACGGCACATTAGCCATGACAGGGCAGATTAGTAATGAGGTCAAAGCGAAATTAAAGATGTTAAAGAACAAGGTCAGAGTAATTATTGCTTCGTCAGATTCTCGGGGAAACTTGAAAGAAATAGGAGAAGAATTAGGAGTTGACACCTATCACTTGAAATTAGAACAACCAGAAGATGAAGAAAAGAAGGAACTGATCTTGCAATTAGGTGTTGAAAATACCGCAGCTATTGGCAATGGCGTTAATGATAACAAAATGCTTGAAGAAGCGAAAATCAGCATTGCTGTAATAGGGAGAGAAGGTGCAGCGTTCAAGACAATTAATGTTGCAGATATCCTAGTTACTGACCCAGCGTATGCGTTAGACTTGTTTCTTGATACTAATAAACTAAGATCAACATTGCGTAGATAATTGCTTTGAACTTTTACTTTTCTACTAAAATGATTTAATAAAGTTTGGTAAAAAAGATTTTGAGAAAAAACATAATGGAATAGAAACCTTCGCTGAAATAGAGATCAGAAAGAGCGTATAAGAGACAAATCAACTTTCAAATTCTTTTATACACCCTCTACTTTTTTTAGTTAGTCTTTCTTGTCGTAGAATTTCCTTAAAGGATTTTTTATAAATTTGTTAACGAGAGAATTACTTATTTTGCAGAGTGTAGCTCTATTCTTAAGGAAAATTAGTTAATGAATCTGAGATTTCATCAAGTTGTCAAATTTGAGCCAAGGCTTATTCATTTAGCGCTTTAGAAACGAGACTCTTACCAGCTTTCAGCAGCATTTTTAAAGTCTCTTTAGTGCTAGTTTCTCCATAGATTCTAAGAATGGATTCAGTTCCTGAAGGTCGGATGAGCAACCATCCTCCATCTTCCAAGATTAACTTTAACCCATCTATTCGATTCACCATCGACACCGCTATCCCAATAATCTTGTCAGGAATAGTCGAAGATAATCTTTCCATAACAACTTGTTTTTGCGTTTCTGGACATTGGACTTCATTTCTTCCACTACAAAATGATCCATATTCAGATTGCAATTCGTCAAACAATTGTGAGAGAGGTTTTCCAAGTTTAGCTCTCATTTCCGCTACTTTAATGCATGTAAAAATCCCATCTTTTTCAGATATGTGTCCCTTAAAACTAAAGCCACCACTTTCTTCCGCACCAATAATAACATCCTGTTCACGTAAATATTGTCCTACATACTTGAATCCAACAGGCACCTCATAAACAGGAAAACCATGCTTTTTGGCGATTTGATCGACGAAATGGGTTGTAGATACACTGCGAACGACTCCTCCTCTCTTGCCTATCTTGATGAGATAGTCATATAAAAGAGGTAGTAGTTGATTTGCTGCTAAATAAGTACCATCACTGTCAAAGACAGCCAATCGATCAGCATCACCATCCGTTGCTAAACCTAAATCAGCTTTAAGACTGACAACTTTACTCTTTAGGCTGACGAGAAACTCTGGAAGAGGTTCTGGGCGTGCGCCTCCAAAAGTAGGATCAAGGTCATCATGAATTATCGTGATCTCGCATCCTAAATCGCGCAAGATGTAATCTAGGTAGCCTCTGGCGGTTCCGTGCATTGGGTCAATAACAATTTTCAATTTTGCCTTCTTCATAGTTGCAAGATCTATCTGTTTTTCAACGAATTCGGTATACGGTATCTTGGGATCAATTGATTTGAAAAGATGTCTTTTTGTTCCTCTCTCGATAGAAGTCTCCTTTACTGTTTTGGCTTTAAGAACTTGGTCAATGTTTTTGGTAATTTCTTCAGTGATATCAGGTAAGGCAGGACCTGCATAGTCTGGAATATATTTAATGCCATTCCATTCTGGTGGATTATGTGAAGCGGTAATCATCACTGCGCCGCCTGCTTTTTCGTTGAGGACCTCAAAAGCTGTGACAGGCGTAGGTGCATCTCTTTCAGTGACGAATGTACTGATAGCATTCCCAAGCATTACCCTGCATACACCTTCTGCGAAATGTTGCGATCCCTTTCTTGTGTCGTATCCTACTATAATTCCTTTTCCATCTAAATTATGATTCTTCATATAATCTGCTATAGCTTGAGCGACAATTTTTACGTTAGTTAGTGTGAAATCTCGGTCTATAATGGCACGCCAACCATCAGTTCCAAATTGGATTGTGGTCACAGTTCTCACCGATTAAAAAGGATTTAACTTCAAGATCATTAGACATATTTTGCTAGCACACATAGTTCTAAAAACGAAAAATGTTATTTTAAATGAATGTGACTGGTGATTAACAGTCACAGACAGTTATTAATATGGAAATAGTTGATGTTATATGCATTTAAGTATAATATAAATTGTAAGAGGGTGAATCCATTAAGAATTGGTTTTTTTGTTTATGAGTATCCACCGAGAATTGTAGGCGGTTTAGGTACATATGCAGAATACATAACTCACGAATTCGTTGAGTTAGGTCACGATGTCTCTGTTTTTACGCTCAATACAGGCGATTTGAAGACAAGAGAGATCTTGAAGGGTGTAGAAGTCCATCGCCCTATAATTGCTGATGCAAGCAATGTTTTACCAATTTTTGTCACCGATGACTTAAAAAAATGGGGGACAAACATCCAATTCTTTAACGACATCTTTATTTATAATATTCTTAGTGCAACCAAATTCATCAACGAATTAATCAAGAAAGAAGACTATAAATTCGATTTAGTGTGCGTTCATGATTGGCTAAGCAGTATTGCTGGCATCATAATTAAAAACGAAACAAACATACCAGTTGTATTTCATGTTCACAGCACTGAGTGGGGAAGAAGCGGAGGACACGGCTCTGAAGTAGTTTCTCATTTTGAGTCAGCGACTTCCCAGTTCGCAGATCGCGTAATTACTGTTAGCCATGTAATGAGAGATGATCTTATTCGACATGGCTGGCCTGAAACAAAAATAAGTTCAGTCTGGAACGGTGTTGATCCAGAACGTTACAACCCTAATAAATATACTCCAGAGGCTATTGAAAAAATTCGAGGCAAATATGATATCAAAGAAAATGAAAATATGCTTTTTTTCTTAGGCCGACTAACATGGGTTAAAGGAGTGAGAAATCTTATTCAGGCTATGCCAATGATATTAAAGGAATATCCCCAGACAAAACTGGTAATTTTAGGTAAGGGAGAAGAACAGAAAGATATCACTGAGACGGCAAATCGACTCGGAATTAATGATAAGTTAGTTTGTCGTTTCGAATTTGTACCTGAAGACGAAAGAATCCTACATTACGCTGCTGCTGATGTCTGTATTTTTCCATCAGTTTATGAGCCTTTCGGCATAGTTAGCTTAGAGGCTATGGCTATGGCGAAGCCTGTTGTGGTTGGAGCCCATGGTATCGTCGGCTTCCGAGAACAGATTGTACCTTCGGGTCCTAGTCAAAATGGTATTCATGTGAACGGCGAGTACCCCGCAGACATCGCATGGGGTGTCAAAGAAGTATTGAAAGATAGTGAGAGAGCGAAAATATGGGGTGAAAATGGGCGTCAAAGAGTTCTGCAGTACTTTACGTGGAAGAAAGTAGCTGAACAAACCGTTCGAATATATCATGATCTTCAATAAGATCCTTAATAAAGTACTTGATGTTGCAAAGAAACAACTTTTCGGGCATTCAAAATCTTAAAATAAATAAAAGTTGATATATCTACAGGTACGCTTCTGTGACATATCTTCGCATCATCCGGTGGCTGTTAAAGTAATAAGCGATCTTTCCAATAGAATTCGTCATCAGATCCATCCATTCATCTCTCATTTTATAAAATGTAGGAATGATTATATATTCTAGTTTGGAATAAAGATCGTCCAATTCTCTGGTTCTTCTTTCTTTATCTCCAATAATTTCATCTGGCGGGGGACCTATAGACCAACCAGTAACTCCTTCAATGCAGCCTTCAATCCACCAGCCATCTAACACACTAAAGTTCATTACGCCATTATGTGCAGCTTTCATTCCGCTTGTCCCAGACGCCTCAAAGGGAGGTAGAGGCGTATTTAACCAAACATCAACTCCAGAGGTAAGCTTAGTAGCGATGTCTATATTGTAATTTTCTAGATACACGATAGTGATCTCATCTTTCAGTTGAGTCATGTAGTCATAGATTTTTTTAATCAGCATTTTACCACCCAAATCCTTAGGGTGCGCCTTTCCGGCAAAAATCAACTGTATTTTTCCTCTCTTATTTATTTTTTTTAGTCGCATCAAATCCGAGAAAAGTAACGTGGCTCTCTTGTACTCCGTAGCTCTCCTGGCGAATCCTATCGTCAATATGTCGATATCCAGTTCTATATCTGTTCTTTCTTTACAAAAGTTGAAAAGATCATTCTTTGCTAATAAATGAGCATCCCATAACTCATCATCTGGGATTGGATCAACCCTCACGAGAAGTTCAGGCTCATTCGCCCAACCCGGTATATACTTATCATACAGTTTTCTAAAATACTGGCAAGTCCACAAATATGAGTAAACACCATTAGTTATTGCACTGATATGGTATCCTGGAAAAAGCTTTTGCGAATAATTCATGTGGGCTGTAGTTACTCCGTTTACATGCTGACTTAGATTTAAAGCCAAAAGAGTCATATTAAGTCTATCCCGCCCCCCAAATTCCTTCAGAATTTCTAATGGATATTCGTTCTCCAATAATTCTTGAACGGTGTCATAAGAGAATTTATCAAATGCTGCTTCAACTGGTGTATGAGTAGTAAAAGCACATTGATTTCTTACCTTATCAGGGTTCATCCCATTATTTCTTAACAATTCCAAAGTGAGAAGGCTTGAATGACCCTCGTTCATATGATATTTCTTTATGTTTAAATTTAGTGCTTCAAGTATCTTTATGCCACCAATTCCCAGGACGATTTCTTGTTTTAATCGGTATTTATCGTCACCTCCGTAAAGATAGTCCGTAATTGCTCTGTCTTCAGGGGCGTTTTTCTCAATATCCGTGTCAAGGAACACTACTGGGACTACACCGCCCGTCAGGCTTTGATGCTCATAAAGCCAAGCCCTAATTCCTATATCTCTCCCCTTGATTCGTACCCTTACATCAGATGGCAGCAAGCTCATAAATTTTGAAGGATTCCACTCATCGGGAGATCCTATTTGTTCTCCTTTTTCAGTAATTCTTTGTTTTAGATACCCCTTCCTACTAACTAGTGTAACTGCAACTAAGGGAATTTTTAAATCAGCGCTGGAGCGTATTGTATCTCCCGCTAATACTCCTAAGCCCCCACTATAAGTAGGGATTTCGCTTTTTATACCAATTTCCATAGAAAAATATGCGATCCTGGGAGCTTCTAGAAAACCGTGCATACAACGCTCGTTGCAAAAGTAATATACTTTCCCCCAAACCTCAACCTTGAATTTTGATTTTTCGGGATCTACAGGCATTCCACAGAATGGATCTCTCACGACCATGAGACCACCTCTCAGCTCATAAAGAGTTGAAATTTTTTAAATTATTTTGGATTATGATGTTAGTCATAGTTCCTTTAGTTTATCAATACTTTGCAAACTTTGGTTAAAAGAATTAGTGTGTATCTATTGATAATAGCAAATAAGTCAATGGATTAATAGAAAGGAGCTCCGATTTGGTTGACGTTAAATAATCTAGCCTTCTTTCGAGAGAAAATTTCCTGTTAATTGATCTGCAAAGATTTAATTTTGTTTAAACTAAGTATTTAACCATGACTACTCTTTACCCGATTTCCCTTACGTGTCCAATTTGCGACAACCTCTTTACTAGCAATGAGATAGGAAGCTGTGGATATGGATCTAAGCGCACAGATTTTCGACCTAATTATTGGGGCTTTAATCCTGTGAGATTTTTTTACCATCTTTGTCCTAATTGTGGTTTCTGTGCGCCTAAAAAAATGTTTGATGCTAAAGTGGAAAATGCAGAATTGAGAAAAAAGATTAATGAAATGGGTTCTCTTTCAAGAAATTCGTTATCAAAAAAACTTGAACGCGCAATGTTATGCCTAGAAGCGATGAATGAATTGGAACTAACTAAGAAAGATGAATTTGCCCTTGCAAATAACTGGATAGATCCATACTGGTGGGCAGAAAGCAATGAAGAAGAAAAAAGATTTGGAGCGATTGTTTTAGACTACTTCGAAAAGGCGGTTGGTAAAGGACAAGTTCCTAGTGACCGGGGTTTTGCAACTAAATACTTAATGGCAGAGATAAACCGTAGAATTGGGAACAAAGAAACAGCAAATGAAATGTTTGACGAAGTAATTGCCTTAACTGAAAATAATAAAGATCAAAAATTTACATATAAACTAGCAATTCAACAAAAAGCAAAACCCAAAGAAAACCTTTGAGGAAATATTATGCAAGAAGAAATCCCCTTGGAATTGAAAAATGCAGTTGAATTTCATGGACACTTTTGTCCTGGAGTTGTTATAGGATACAGAGTCGCAATATTAGCCAGAAAGGAACTTAAACTTGATCGTAGTGGGGATGAAGAACTAGTAGCAATCGTGGAGAATGATACTTGCGCAGTCGACGCAATCCAGTACATAAATGGTACGACTTTTGGTAAAGGAAATCTGGTGTTTCAAGATCACGGTCTTCATGCCTATACGTTCATAGAACGGAATTCTGGGAAACAAATAAGAATCGAACTTAAAGCAGATGTTTTTCAAGAGGAATCAGAACAGAGACGTGAGATATTGCGAAAACAGAATCAGAACATACCTTTGACTGAAGAAGAAAACGCCGTATTACGAAAAGCTAGACAAGATATGCTGAAAAAACTGCTGACTATTTCCGATGATGAACTTTTCGTCGTCAAAAATGTTGATATCAAGATTCCAGAGCGTGCTCGGATTCTTAATTCAGTAAAATGTTCAAAATGCGGGCTCATGGTCATGGAAACTAGAGCAAGGGTTTTAAATGACAAATTTTACTGCATCCCTTGCTGGGAACGAGAACTTGCCGGTGAATGAGTTATCGGGAATCTTTTTGTAGTTGTTTGTCCGGTTTTAAAATATGATTCAAACAGAGTCAACATCAAAGACAAGATTGATTTCTTTTCTCCTAATTGGTACATTATCGATGTTCTTTGCAGAAATTTTTTCCGGTGCGTCTGCAACTCGGCTTTGGTTTATTGATCCCTGGTCGCTGATTGTGACATGGCCACTATATTTTGCTCATACAATATTTTTTCTCAATCTTGCCTTTCGAACAAAACGCACCTCAATGCATCAATTGTATCTGTGGGGTATGTTATTTGCTTTATATGAATCTTGGATAACTAAAGTTCTCTGGGCGGGTTATATCGGGCAGGATCCTATACTTGGTACTATAGGTGGAATTGCTATCCTTGAATTTTCGACTTTGGTGTTCTTTTGGCATCCTTTTTTAGCGTTTATTATGCCGATAATGGTGTTTCAAGTTTTTGTAACAGAAAACAAGAACTCTGAACAAATCACTACAGAAATTCTTCCAAATCATGCTAAATATCTTTATCCGAAGAGAAAAAATATCGTATTCATTATATTGTTAGTTATTATTGGTTCACTCTTTTTGTCGTTAAATACTGGTTATAATGTTCTACTGACAATTGGAGCATCACTCGGAACAGTAGTATTAATTGTACTTTTTACAAAACTAGCTCAAAGACAATCGTTTTCAATTCATTCTTTGCAACTTGGGAAAACGGGTTTTATTGTCACTATAGTATATCTGGCAATATTATACGTTGTTACTTTCTTCATTTTAGTTCCAGAACGAATTCCAGGTTTCTTACCGATCATTTTAATGATATTAATTTACCTGGCTATTATTTTACTTGTCAAGTTTAGCAAACCAATTGAGAATGAAATACCATTAAATGATTCGTACTTCAAAGAACGCTTATTCAATTTCAGAGATTTTCTTATCTATAGTGGTTTATTCGTGGGATTATCAGTAGTATTTTGTATTATTCCGCAACCATTCTTGATCATCTCTACAATTGCATTTCTTGCAATCTTTCTTTTTGGACCAGTAATCTTCATTTATATGACATATCGGGCATTAAGAGGATAATACAAACGCAATTTTATTGGTAGAGTTGTTCATTAGAACTAATGCCTAGATAGATATTATGATATAATCTCTTTTGCCTTTATTCAAAGAATAGTATTTGGGTGATGAGGGTGGTTTTCAACATGAACGGAAAAATTTGCATGATCACAGGAGCTAATTCTGGAATTGGGAAAGCAACAGCTCTAGGTTTGGCAGAAATGGATGCAACAGTGATTATGGTTTGTCGTAATCAAAAATGGGGAAAGGATGCAAGGGAAGAAATTCGTGAAAAAACAGGGAATCAATCAGTTGATCTGTTGATTGCCGATCTGTCATCACAAAAGGCTATGATACAGTTGGTCGCCGATTTCAAAAGTAAATATCAAAACCTCCATGTACTGATTAATAATGCTGGTGTTTTGCTTCAGAATCGTTCAGTGACGATAGATGGAATTGAAACAACCTTTGCAGTTAATTTCTTAGCACCATTCTTACTTACACATTTACTACTTGATACAATCAAAGCCAGTGCACCGGCACGGATTATTAATGTTTCATCCGCAACTCATACATGGTCTCATCTTAATCTTGACGATCTTCAAAATGAAAATAGATATGACGCATGGACAGCATACAGCCAATCTAAACTAGCCCTTATACTTTTTACTTATGAACTAGCCAAAAGACTAAAGCATACAAATGTTACTGTAAATTGCTTACACCCAGGCGTTATTGATACTAATATTGGATCAACTACTCATGTAGAACACCAGATATCCTCAAAATCTTTCAATAAACTTCGCAGGGGCGCAGAAACTTCGATTTTCTTAGCTACGTCTCCCGATGTCGAAAATGTAACTGGAAAATATTTCATAAGAAAAAAAGTAGCAAAGTCGTCAACAGAGTCATATGACGAAGTAATTGCTCAAAAATTATGGGACATTAGTGTAGAACTCACACAATTGGATAGCCACTAAGAAAAACTTCATATAGAATTAAAGATAAAATGATAAATTCACAATAAATAGGTAATGGAGCAAAATGATAATGGAAAAAATCAATATCGGAACTACAGCTTTTGTATATCCCATGCCAATGACGTTGGTTGGTGTAAACGTCGGAGGACGCCCCAATTTTATGGCTGTGGGGTGGATCAACAGATGCAATTACAAACCGCCACTACTTGTTGCAGGAATAAATAATCGGCATTATACATCAGAAGGTATTCGAGAGAACGAAACCTTCAGTGTAAACATTCCAAGCATTGAGATGATTGAAGAAACGGATTATTGTGGACTGGTTTCAGGAAGAAAAACCGATAAATCAGACCTTTTTGATGTATTTTACGGAGAATTGAAAACTGCCCCAATGATAAAACAATGCCGAATGAATATTGAGTGTAGACTTTTTGATATCCACGAACTTCCTACAAATAATTTGTATATTGGTGAGATAGTTGCAGCCTATACTGAGGAGAAATATCTCACCAAGGATGGCAAACCTGATATCAAAAAAATCAACCCATTCGTTTTAACCATGCCTGATAACAGTTTCTGGGCTGTAGGTGAATATTTAGGTAAAGCGTGGGGAATCGGCAAGAAATTAAAAAAGGAGTAAAATAAAATGAAAGTTGTGGCATTCAATGGAAGCGCACGTAAGGATGGAAACACCGCTATACTTATCAAGCATGTTTTCCAAGAACTTGAGAATGAAGGTATTGAAACTGAGATGATTCAACTAGCCGGTAAGAAAATCAATGGTTGTATCGCTTGCTACAAATGCTTCGAAAATAAGGATAAGCAATGCTCCGTAAAAAATGATATAGCTAATGAATGCATTGAAAAAATGCTTGATGCTGACGGCGTAATCTTGGGTTCACCTACTTACGTTGCAGACATAACTTCAGAAATGAAATCACTAATTGATCGTGCTGGATTAGTTGCAAGAGCAAATGATGATATGTTTAAGCGTAAAGTCGGTGCTGCAGTCGTTGCAGTTCGGCGAGCTGGTTCAATCCATGCCTTCGATTCTATAAACCATTTCTTCCTAATAGGGCAGTGGTTGGTTCCTGGTTCTAGTTACTGGAATATGGGAATCGGTCGCAACAAAGGAGAAGTTGAACAAGATGAAGAAGGTTTACGTACAATGAAGGTACTCGGTCAAAACATGGCCTGGTTGTTAAAGAAAATCCATGACTAATGAACTCCTAAGAGTTCTTGCTACTTTAAATGTGGATATCAAGGTGAAAGCTATGAGTTCAAACATAGACGCTTTTGGGGCTAAAGATACTCTTGAGCTCAATGAAAAAAAAATTACAATCTACCGTCTTAGCAAACTTGAAGAGATAGGGATTGGAAACGTTTCTCGTCTTCCTTATTCTATTAGAATACTATTAGAGGCACTCTTACGTCAGATCGACGGTCGAATTGTCACTAAAGAAGATGTAGAAGCACTAGCTAAGTGGAGTCCTGATAAAACACTTGAACGTGAGCTTCCTTTCATTCCGGCAAGGGTAGTTTTGCAAGATTTTACTGGAGTCCCAGCAGTAGTTGATCTTGTAGCCTTGAGATCAGCCATTAAAAGACTTGGTGGAAATCCTGCTAATATTAACCCTCTTATACCCGCAGATCTTGTAATTGATCATTCTGTTCAGGTTGATTATTTTGGCACATCATATGCCAGACAATTTAACGAGAAAAAGGAGTTTGAACGTAACCGCGAGCGTTATGCGCTCCTACGCTGGGCTCAGTTAAATTTCGATAACTTTCGAGTTGTTCCTCCTGGAAGAGGAATTGTACACCAAGTAAACTTGGAATATCTTGGCAAAGTTGTTCAGTTAAGAAATGTAAACGGTGAGTTAGTTGCCTATCCAGATAATCTTGTTGGTACTGATTCTCATACAACTATGATAAATGGCTTAGGGATTTTGGGTTGGGGTGTAGGTGGAATAGAAGCTGAGGCTGTTATGCTTGGTCAACCTTATTATATGCCAGTTCCAGAAGTAGTCGGTGTTAAGTTATATGGTGAATTAAAAGAAGGTGTAACAGCCACAGATCTTGTCCTTAGGGTTACTCAAATACTAAGGGAACATGGCGTTGTAGGCAAATTCGTTGAATTTTATGGATCAGGAGTCAGTAAGCTTAGCCTGCCTGACCGGGCTACCATCGCCAACATGTCACCAGAGTATGGCGCAACAATCGGCTTCTTTCCAATTGATGAAAAGACATTAGATTACCTTTTGTTAACTGGAAGGAAGAAGGAGCAAGTTGAATTAGTTAAACTATATGCCATTGAACAAGGCCTTTTTTTGACCGAGAATGCACCTGAGCCACTTTTCAGCGAAACATTAGAATTAGATCTAGGAACTGTAGAACCAAGCCTAGCGGGACCGAAAAGACCACAGGATCGCATACCTCTTGGCGAGATGAAGAACACATTTCTGGAAGCTATGGATAGAACTTTCGGCAAGAAAATAGAAATTAGGAAAGAGTTAGAAAACCATAACTATAAACGCTTGCTGGAGGATAATGTAAAAGATTACAGCGTAACAAGTCCAGTAGATCATTTCAAATCGTCTGATATTATTAATGGTTCAATTGTGATCGCGGCTGTAACATCATGTACAAATACTTCAAATCCTTCAGTAATGTTGGGAGCAGGACTATTAGCGAGAAAGGCAGTAAAACATGGGCTTAAGGTCAGCTCCCACGTTAAAACAAGCCTTGCGCCCGGTTCTCGAGTGGTGACTGACTATCTTAAAGAATCAGGACTCTTACCATACTTAGAAGCTTTGGGTTTCCACTTAGCAGGTTATGGATGCACAACCTGCATTGGTAACAGCGGGCCTCTTCCCGAAAAAATAGCAAAAACTGTTCAAGAAAATGATTTAGTAGTAGCTGCTGTTCTCAGTGGAAATAGAAATTTCGAAGGAAGGATACATCCTCTTGTTAAAGCAAATTATCTCGCCTCGCCGCCTCTAGTAGTTGCATATGCTATAGCAGGTACAATAAATATAGATCTAATAAGAGAGCCATTAGGTTATGATCCTAATAGTAATCCAGTATATCTCAAAGATATCTGGCCAACATCTGAAGAAATCCAAGAAATTGTGGAAAAAACTGTTGATGCCAAGATGTTTGACACACAATATTCTGAAATCTTTGAAGGTACACAACTCTGGAAGGAACTTGATGTTCCAGTAGGAAAACTCTATGAATGGGATCCAAATTCAACATATATTCAGGAGCCTCCCTTCTTTATTGATTTCCCGCTTGAGCCCCCTGAGAAAGATGATATTAAAGATGCTAGGTTACTTGCACTTCTAGGTGATACCATTACAACAGATCATATCTCCCCTGCAGGCGCAATTCCCTCTAATGAACCAGCGGGTTTGTATCTAATATCCCAAGGAGTTCAAATCGATGATTTCAATTCTTTTGGATCAAGACGAGGCAATCACGATGTGATGATGCGAGGCACATTTGGTAATATACGTCTCAGAAACAAAATGGTTCATGACAAGGAAGGCGGATGGACTTTATTTCAGTTAACTGGTGAGGAAATACCGATTTACGATGCTTCAATGCGTTATCAAGAGAAAAATTTACCGCTTATTATCATTGCAGGCAAAGAATATGGTACTGGAAGTTCTCGTGATTGGGCGGCTAAAGGCACACAACTTTTAGGGGTTGAAGCAGTAATAGCCGAATCTTTTGAGCGAATTCACCGAAGCAATTTATTAGGAATGGGGGTCTTACCTTTACAGTTCATGGAAGGAGAGAACGCCAATAAACTAGGTCTAAAAGGCGATGAAGTTTACGATATTTTAGGTATCAGGAACATTGAGCCAAAAGGAGAGTTAACTGTTATTGCTAAGGATAAGAAGGCAAATGAGATAAAATTTCAAGTTCTTATAAGATTAGACACGCCTATTGAGGTGGAATATTACTGTAACGGCGGTATATTGCATACAGTTCTAAGAAATCTGGTTAATAATAGTTAAATCCCTAGATCCTTAATAACATGAACTGGAAGATATTGTCCTTAGACAATATTTTCATCAACGAAACTCACTCCAAAGATTGGCCAGTTCTTGATAGAGTTCGGAGGTTGATGCACCAGTCCAATTAAAGATATCAAATATCAAACTGATTACCAGTGCAAACATAAGAATGGCCATTCCGATTAACATAACCTCTTCAATCAAAGGAGAACCTCGTTTATTCTGAAAAAACTTCTTTATCATTTAACACACCTTTCTCTATGTATTTAGTCTCCTTAAGAATTCCCATAATAGAGGTTTCTTATTTGTAAAATCTTTACAAGCTACATGCATGTAGATATAAAAACCTCACGACTTTTGTAATTCTTTCAGATCAAATTAAGGTTATCAAAAACTGAAGGAGAAGTCCCAGTACAAAAAGAATGAATCCGAATACAAGAAAAGGATAAACCCATGGAAAAATATGAGTGAAAAAAAAGCCAATAACCATACTAATTGAAAACGAGCATACTGGCAAGACTAAAACTGAAGGTGGAGTTATAGCCAACAATAACTCATTGAGAGATAGAAGCCAAAAAAGGATAAGTACAGGATAGGTTTCATGGAACCCCAAATTGAGACATCGTACAAATAACGGTAGATAAGCGAGAATTATAATTATGACATGAAGGATTAATCCTAATACTGCGTTTAGATATCTCATTTCTTGTCCTCAACTTTAACTGAAGATGATAATTGGAGTATATTATTAAGCCCCTCGATTTTTAACGAAATTCTCGTTCAATATGATTTAGATAATTCTGCAAATTTTTTGGTAGCTAATACTTTCACTGAGGACTCCATAAACTTAATTTGAGCTTTAGATAACTCATTTTCTTTTTAAAATAATCCTTATTTATAAAAAAGTCGTTGATCTTTTATAATTCATTAAAATTCAGTATTTGAAACGCTAAAACATAGTAATATTTTATGAGAGTTAATTATTACATTCAGGCGGACATTGGCCATGATTAAATGTTTTTTTGATGAAGTATGCAAATGTCTTTACTTTTTGAAATCTTTTACTCTTTTTTCTTTAGTTGAAGATCTTGAGGCTTGTTAAATGTTCATTAATATCGTACATTTGTTCATTATAGTAATTTCCTGCTTCTTTTTCTCTATATATGTTGTATTAAAACACTCAAGGTTTTCAGAGGGTTTGTTTAAGGAGAAAATGGAAGCGATCATTATTCATATGCTTTTTTTCACTTTTTGTTCAAGTTTTGCAATCTATTTTCTAGACTATTTCGTTTTCAAGAATGTACTTGCTCAATTTCCTTTTACTTCATTAAGTTTAGGATCCAAAATTTTCGATTATCCATTCGTTATTACTTTCGTCATTTTTGCTCTTATCAGTGTTCTTAGTGTTCGTATCTTTTCAGAGTACGAATTACATTCACTTGGTTCAAATAGAATCATTTTCCAGCGAAAGCTTCCATTGCCGAATTTTATTCGTAAATTTATGTGGCTATTTAGTATTTTTGCTTTCTTCATGTTTCCAGACAGATATTTCGTGATTCAAGCGTTAGAAATCAAAAGTCTGTCAAGGGAAGTTATGAACTATGCACAACGTCCCTCTATATTCCAAGATGTTTCAAAAAGCACAAATTTTCAAAAATATGAAAATGAAGATATCTCAGCATACCTAAAGAAGTGTAAACAAGGTGCACATGAGATTTCTATAAAAGAAGGAGGAACCGTCAAGATAAGACGATATGTTTTTGGAACAGGTAGAAGGGAAAACAAAGCAATAGAAGCAGCCCAATCCGCTCTTAATCGCATGAAAGGGAGTCTTGAATCGCTTTCATTTGAGGTTGAAAGTGAAATCGTGTCTGAAAAAGAATTATCAGCTTTTACAGTACTACCTAAATTCTTAAGACACGGACAAGACAGATCGGTGCTTTATGTTCAGGGAATCTCCCAAATAATATCATCTCATGATATTCGTCATGTTTCTATTATTGCTGTTGAAGGTCAACCTGAGAAAAAACCACACAGGGTAATAACACAACACGACCAATTTATCAGGCATTGTCTTAGTTTACAAGCAGAAATAAATTTCGTGACGAATTTCAAGAGTTTTAATATTCGTGAAAAAGAATTAGAACAACTAATAACGGATACAAACGACATTGCTTTAATTAATGAACCCGTGAACTTTTTTAAAAGCCAGAAAAAGCAGGAATCCTTAGAATATCTAAATGAAATGCAACCTGGATTTACTAAAGTATCGACTTATGTCTTAGTCTCTGCAAAAGATGAAGAAATATGTAGGCGTGTGACATTAAACATTGAAAATTCACTCAATACTATTTATTCAGGAGTTCATTATGGTATTAAAACGTCTATTTTAGAAGGTAGAAAACTTAGACGCGCATATAAACGTGCTGGAATGAAATTATCGATAGAAAATGAAACCAAGATGAATATATTTCACTTATCGCCGTTTACACATCTACCAGAGAAACCAGTACGTGGAATAGACAGCAATTTTATTCCAGAGTTTGAGATACCTCTTGAAGTGACTGACCTAGTTGAAGGAATAGAAATTGGGCATGTTGTTTCTAGAGATAAGATTTTACAGCCTTTAAAAGTTAAAATTGAAGATTTAAGACGCAATACAACAGTTATTGGGTTGATCGGAAGTGGAAAAACGTGTCTTACAAAAAATATTGTTCTATTGCTCTCAAGTGAATTCCCACTGATTGACTGGATTATTTTTGATTATAAATCTGAATACACACAATTGCTTCCTCTATTTCCACGTGAGATACAAAATGATATCCTAATATTTGCTCCAGGTTAAGAATATGCACCAATGCAGATAAATATTTTCGATCCTTGCGGATTTTCTCCTGAGGAACATGCAGACAGAGTATTTTCCCTCATACGTGAAGTTTATTCTACTATGTTTCAACAGGATATTGATCTTTCAGTACAAATGGAGCGCGTGCTTAAAGACGTTCTTGATGAATATATTGCAGATACAACAGCACGCCTCAACGGATTTAAAGGCTTTCTGAAAGCGCTTGATAACTATGCGATACAATACAAGAACAAGTTTTCATATTTGGAGAAGACAGTTACTGCATTGCAAAATCGTCTAAACAAGTTTATTCGAGGTGTACTAAAAGAAATCTTTGATGTAAGTAGATCGAACATATCTTTTGATGAACTCATTAAAAAGAAGGTTATTATTGATTTAGGTTTCCTTCAGTCTCAACGCGTTCCAAAGGATGATATTAGGTTTTTAATGAATATTTTAGTGCGCTTATATGGGGCTAATTCCATTAAGCGAGGGCTTCAGCAGCAGTTACGCAACTTAATTGTGGTAGAGGAATGTCAGTTTCTTGTTCCTGAGTTATATAGAAAACAGACGAGCATTGATGCAACACCAACTGAAGATCTTAGCATATTATTACGAGCATATGGAGTTGGTTTCGTCTTCGTAGGGACACGTCCTCTTTTCGCTGAGAACAGTCTAGCCAATAGTTACACTATCATTTCATTTCAATTGACAAAAGATGCAGAATTACTTCAAAAATACATGAACTTAGACGAGAGACAAGTTAACTATCTGAAGCGTATAAGATCACAGGAATGTCTGATTTTTTCACCTACATTGAAGCATCCAACACGTATACGTACAAACGACTTTAAGAGTAGCAATGTCGATGAGGAAGTAATCCGCGCACATAACCTATTGAATTATCCAAATTTGTACGCGAAAGTGACTTCTTGCACAAAAGAAAATGAAGGAATTCTAGCAAAAGCGGAAAAAACCATCTTTTCGGAGTGCACGGCAGAGGAATCTATGGAGTATTGGGACGATCTTAGCATAAAATCATACATGAAAAGTGATAGATCAACACATAAAACTGCCATGAATGAAGGAGGGAATGTTTAATGGTAGTAGAAACATTGGTAAAAAAAGTCTCTAGCGGGTGCAGATGGGAATTAATTCAAAGCTTCTGCTTTGATGAAGACACATTCTTGTGTTTAATTCGAGGCTGTGGTGATAAATACTTTCTTTTTATTTCTGAAGAAACAAAAATTAATGATTTTTATGAATTTGAGGAACTAAAAACTGCCGAGGAACACTTCTCTAGTTTGTTTAACGAAATATCTAAAGAAAAACAAGTAGAAAGAATCATTCTTTCTTGATAACCTGGTAGCAATATTTTTTGGAATTTGTATTATTTAACAAGTTTTTCAAGATTTACTAAATCTATTCCTAGAAAGAATTCATATAATTCTTTTAATGAGAGTTTAATACCTTTCGAACAATCTCTTAATAATAGGGCCTTTATCGTGTCTGTTAATGCTCGTCTACCTTTTACTTTAAAAAAATACCTAGAAAGTTCTTTAGGAAGCTCAAATTGATCGATCTCTGCTTTAGACGAGTGTACTTTTGCAAATAGTATCTCAACACAAGCCTTATTCTTCTTTAAACCTCTACAGAGGATAGTAGTACACAATGATTCTTGAATTTGTGTAAGTGTTGTTAAGGTGAGTGGTAGTATTGTCTTGCTTTTATACAAGGAGATCAAACGCTGTGGTGAATTAAGCACTTGAATATAGTTTTTGTGTTTTCGCGAGATTCGAATTGATGTACCGTTCGTGATCCCTAAGGGTGCAATCCAATGTTTTTTCAAATCTTTTTCTTTTACAAGTGAGATGGAAAAGCCTCTCATATTCAAACTGCCAGCTAAACGTTCTATAAAATTTCTTTGATTGGGTGGTAAAACTAATGTCATAACTAAATAGAATCTCGCATTAATTTGGATCATTTCAATAGAAAAGACAGTATTCTTATCTATTGAAATTTGGGTGAGAAAAGTTTCAAAAAAGCGAGTGATATCTAGATCCTCAAAAGGTATTCGAATGAAGAACATAGATTTACGTAATTGCGTGAACATGAGCTCAATTTCATTAGTTTCTATTTTTTGAAATAAATCCAAAGGCTTGGTTACAAATTTTTTAAATTTTGTTAATTTATTCGATTTTTGAGCTCTATTCAAGCTTTGTAGTTCTAAAGGTATCCTCTGAGGGTGAATTTTCAATTGGAATTCCAAATCCGGTGCCGTTTCTTTAAGTTGTACAAGTAACTCTTCAAGGTGATGAGGCTCAGCATTCGAATTAGTTATTAGTTCTTGAGCAAAGGTAATAGCCGAAGAAGTTGATATTTCATTGTCTATGCAGAGAAGTAGAACATCAGTAACATGTGTGGCGTCTATAACGTGTTTTTGGCGAGCAATGACGATTCGTTCTTCATTTTTTTCGAGAGTATCCATTTCAGTTCCTGAAATGCCAACATAAAATTGTGCAAGATATTCAGGATCTTCTAGGGGTCTTATACTATTTACATTTTGCTCATACACGCTTTTAAAAGCGATATATGGTCCCATTGCAAGATCAAATTTGAGTAAAACTACAGCCGTGATGCCACATTCTCGTAAAAAACTATGAGTCTCTAAATCGATATTCTCTTCTTTAATTATGGCTCTCACAATTCCCGCCTCATCAAAATAAGATTTTTATCAATTTTCGGCTGTAAAGTCCACGAACTCATTATTATTCATTAAAAAGTATATTGTCTACTATTTAAGCACCACAATTTTCTTTGAAGGCAATAGCACTTCATACACAAACTTCTGTTCACTCAAAGGAAAAAATAATTGATTTCTAATGCTGAAACGCTTTTAGTTCATCAATTACAGCATTATCATTTTAATGCGGATGAGGACTCTGATCGTTCCCAGAATTCTATTAATTCACGAATGACTCTGACTTTTATGTCATCTGTTAACTGATAGATTTTTATTCGTCCAAATGCTTTTTCTTCTACAATTGCGATGGATTTAAAGTAATCAAGATGTTGAGTAACAGTGGCATGGTTAAGTTGCGCTTTTCGTACGATCTCAGAGATGTTTAATTCATCGTAAAGGGTTAAAATCTTTAGAATTTTAATTTTTCCTTTTGAAGAAAGCACTTCTTCTATAGGTGGAAATGGTTCTTGTTGAGTAAGAATATTTGACAAATCAAGCGTCATTTCTTATATACTCCCTTATTTTTAATACTCTTTTAGATTATTTTGAAGTTCTTTTTCGAGTAGGGACAGTGGTGCATCTGGCAATCCAATTAAAGTGGTTTTACCACGTATACCTTTGCTTGAGATCTTAGTTGTGATAATGCCCAATTGTTCAAGTTCTTTAATGTATTCCCACAGTTGGGTATGTTTTCGTGGAGTTTCATCATATTCTTCGCAGATAACATTGTAGTTGATTTCAACATCTCCTGTGGTCGTATAGGCGGCTTCGTGTTTTTTCAATTGGCGGATAATAGCCAATAATACTAATTGCTGATGTGGTGACAATTCATGAAAGAAATCTTTTCTAACGCGCGGATGAACATCAGCTTTGGCCAGTCGAGCATGCTCTGGAAGAATAGAGGGGACTCTATCACGGTCAGCATATTTTCCGGCGCGCCATAAGAGTTCCAGAGCAAAACGAGCATCACCTCGTTCACTGGCAATATCGGCAATGAGATTGAGAACCTCAGAATTGACTGCGTAGTCAAACAATGCTTCAGTTGCCCGCTCCTGTAGAATATCCACAAGTTGAGAAGCAGAAT
>NZ_JAHPYX010000006.1:0-8146 GCF_019058535.1 Candidatus Borrarchaeum sp. | reverse complement strand
TCACCCCAGGGTGTCATGACCTAAACAACTGCTGCTCCCCACTAAGGGAAGCCCTCTAATCAACTAAGAGACTTGGTTTCCCAAGCTCTACCCTTTCGGGTGGGGTAGTTGACTTTCAATATCTGAATCCTTTTTTTCCAAATAAGTAAGGATTGTTATTCAGCTCAAGATATTTAAGATATTAAGATCAAATTAGTCTTAGGAAAGTTTAGAACTTTCAATACTACAACTAAAGCATATAATTAAACAAGATTGCTAATTGTAATTTGAAAATCTATTATAATGCAAAATTTTTAATTTCAAATTAAGAGAGCTAAAGGTGGGTAATTATGTTAAAAGATTCTAAATTTGAGTGGTTTGAAAATAATTTAAGGCCTGAACAATCGAATAGAGTTGTGTTGGCCAGTGGAAAGGGTCCAATCAGTAATGCAGATATATCTTGTTATGTTCTAACTTACAAAACATTAGAAGAACTCTATAAAATTGACGACGCATTTAAGACCAAAGTTGAAAATTGTGAATGCGTATTTATCAAGCCAAATTTAACTCAACCCCCATCTTTTTTTGAAGACGATGAAAAACTAGATCGACCATTTTCCAACGGAGTGAATACAAGTGTTTTCGCCTGTCAAGCTGTAGTCGATTTTCTATTTGAAAACGATGTACCAAAT
The DNA here is from genome assembly GCF_019058535.1 of Candidatus Borrarchaeum sp. Classification (NCBI taxonomy): domain Archaea; kingdom Promethearchaeati; phylum Candidatus Borrarchaeota; class Candidatus Borrarchaeia; order Candidatus Borrarchaeales; family Candidatus Borrarchaeaceae; genus Candidatus Borrarchaeum; species Candidatus Borrarchaeum sp. The sequence continues at coordinate 7,475 of NZ_JAHPYX010000006.1, read as the reverse complement.
TGCTATATTGGTGAATCTGTCGTGTGGACCCCATCAACACACGATACTTTTGAGGAGTGTGGATATACAGAATTATTTATGGATTATGGCGATGCGGTAGATTTAATCGATCTGAGAACAACTGAGGAAGACGTTGAAGTCGGCATGTATGGAGCTGTTAATGAAATTGATAAACCAGAGGCTCAATTAACTATTCCATTAGAAGGGGATTTTGCAGTTACTGCTCGAAATTCGGTTATTCAATGTCTAAAGAATACAAAGTTCGAAAATAAATTGGATCAACTTATTGACAATAATCTCAGTTTTACGTTAAATAGAACAATTGAAGACATTGACCTGTTCATTAGCGTAGCTAAATTAAAGACTCATACTCAGATGCTTTTCTCAGGTGCGATTAAAAACAGATTCGGACTTTTGGAACCACCTTCAAGAAGACATGCAGCCCATTTACGCATAGATCCATTATGGCGGAATCAAACTCGCTACGAACTTGCAATGAGTTTTGAATATTTAACAACACTTATTTGCAATTTAGACAGAGCACTGACTTCTTTTTTCGAAAGAAGAAAAATAGGTCAACTAGATATCATTGAAGGTGGATATTGGGCACTTGAAGGAGATGGACCTTTATGGCATGGGCATGAACGCCGTGAAAACATAGTACTGGCAACATATAACAACCCATTAGCAATTGATACAGTAGCAGCAGAACTTATGTTTTCAGATATCTCACCCTCAGATACTTATCAAGAACGTTTGAAACATCATGCAACTGCATTTTTTGAACGAAACAATCTGCCAAAAGACTCTGTAGCATTTAAAACGCTAGAAAATGAACTTTTTGAGTTCTATCCTATCTCTTTTGCTCAAAAACAACAATTAGGCGAATCAGATCTCTCGAAAATTGGAATTTGGATGTATGACCTCGACCGAACTCCTCAATATCTAGAAGATATGCGTCAGGGAGGATTGTTTTTAAGCCCTATTCCTTTCAAGAGCATGGCAAGTCTTACTCATAGAGCCTATGGTGTGCTTTTCGAGGAATTTCCGGATCTTAACGATGAGAAAATAGTCGTCGTAGAAAAGAAAGCACGACCTAAGCATTCATAAGGAGTAGATGATTAATGAAACTACATCCATTGGTTATAGCGCATAATTGTGGTTATATTGGCTATAAGGAAGAATGCTATTCGTTAGAGGCTACTAGGAAGGCTTATCAAGAATGTGATTACTTAGAGATTGATTTAATATTAAAACAAATCAATGGAGAAAAAAAATGGTGGTATTTTCACGAAGGGATTTTCGGTGGTGAAGATAGGGAGGACGGGATCTCCATCGATCAGTTTTTAGACGAATTCAATGCCGTTGCGGATGAAATAAGTTCAAGCCCTAAGAAACCTGGCTTATTTTTAGATCTTAAAGAACACCTTAACGGAGAAGGTGTGAATAAACTAATGGATTATCTCAATAATAAATATAAAAACAATATAATCCCTACTGGCACGCCTCTAATGATCTACACGGGGCGAGATGCTCTTCAAGCAGTATTTCGAGACACAACACGTCATTTTGTGATGTGGCTATGCAATAATGAAAATTCATTGATGTTGGATTCCGAATATTGCCCCAAATTGACAATTGTGACCAGAGAAGTTGATGTGGAAAAAATAGTAAAAGGTAAAATAAAGGCAGCTTTGAACGACGACGAAAAAACATGGTTTTGGGATAATTTCAATAAAAAGGTCTGGTGGAGTTTCAATCCACATCCAAGTTGGCTTTACAAATATTTTCACAAATACTTTAAACAAGAATATCAAATCTTTGAAAATAGCATCACACTTATTCCTTGGTTTACCAAAAGAGAAGAAACGGAAGAGGAATGGATTAAAGTCATTCTTACAATACTAAAAAATTATTGGCTATATAAGAGTCATTGCAGTAAGTCTGGAATGACGCCAAACCCAGCTTCTTGGGGAATTATTTCGTACAAACCGAAAGAATTAATAGATTTTGTGAATAATCTGTCCTTTGATGACTTCTAATTCAAAAATCAGTGAACTTAACGAGATCAATCGGTCTTATACTTTTTTACTACAAATTTTATATGCTTTTTGGCAAGTTTATGATCTGGATTGATTCTCAACGCCCTACTATAACATTCAAGGGTTTTTTTGTAATCTTTTATTGAGAAATATTCAAAGCCCAATTTAAACCATGCTTCTGCATTCTTAGGGGTAATTTCTACAACCTTTTGATAATGTTTAACTGCTTTCTCATGCTTACCAAGACCGCTATATACTACCCCCATGTTGTACCACGCTAAGACGTATCTAGGATTTAGTTCCACAGCTTTCTGATAAGATTCAAGTGTTTTCTTGAGTTTTGTCATTTTAAAATAAGCGTTTCCCATGTTATGCCATATCTTATATAGTTCAGGGGAGATTTTCAGTGCTTTTTCATATTCTTCAATAGCTTTTTGGTAATTTTCTTGCTTGAAATATGAATTCCCCATCTCCAGATGATCTTCTATAGATATCATGTTCATAAAACTGTTCTCTGAGCTTAAAAATTTTTGATATTGTGAATACCTCCGAATTGTTTCGTTTAGCTTTCTTTTTGATGGGTCATAACCTGGATTGATCTTTAATGCTTGATTATAACATCTTATTTCTTGAAAATAATCTCCTAAACTCCCATATGCAAGTCCCATGCTATGCCATGCACCAACATATTCATTATTATGCTCAATTGCCTTCTCATAGTAGTTGATAGCATTGTTGTAATCGCCGAGTGCGTAGTAAGCCTCTCCTATATTATGCCAGATTCTATATTCTCCTGGGGATGCATCTACTGCTTTCTTGTACTCTTCAATTGCATTTTGGTACATTTTTTTCTCAAAATATGCATTTCCTCTCTCTAAATAGTCCTCTACCGAAATCTCTACTGAATTTTTCCTTTGAGTTACTCCCTCTTCTGGTAAAACGACTTTCTTTTCTACTGTGTCTTCCTCTTTGTCCGTCTTTTTTTCACTTTCTTGCTCTTCCTTCATTATTTCATCTTGATATTCTGATTGCTTTTCAATAGCTTCTTCCAACTTCTTTTTTACAATCTCATAGTTGGGATTGATTTTCAAGGCATTTTCGTAACATTCAATTTCTAAGAAAAGATCTCCTAACTCTCCGTAAGCTACCCCCATATTGTACCATGCACTTGCATACTCACGATTAATTTCCACTGCTTTCTTATAAGAATCAATTGCTTGCTCGTACCTGCCCAATTCTATATTCGCTGCACCCATATTGCTCCATGCTAATGCATTCTTAGAATCGATTTTTACGGCTTTTTTATAGACAGCAACTGCTTGCTCATATTTGCCTAATCTGTGATAGGAAATGCCCATTCGATTCCATGCATCTACTAGATCTGGATTGATTTGTAATGCTTTTTGACAGCATTCAAGAGCTTTTTCATAATCTTCTATCTGAATGTAAGCATCTCCCAAGTTATTCCAAGCTAATGTATATTCTGGATTGAGCTCCACTGTTAATTCATATGAGGCTATCGCCTTTTTGTATTCACGTAAATTATGGTAAGCAACACCTAAGCCATTCCATGCAGCATGGTAGTTTGAATCGATCTTTACTGCCTTTTGATACTCTTTTATTGCTTTTTTGTACTGACCTTGTGCCAAATAGTTGTCTCCTGTTTCAAAATACTCCTCAGGCGTATGCTTTGTATACATTGTAAAAAACCTACAGAAAGCCAGTTAAATTATGAGAATTACTGCGTCAACTTATTTTTAGTTTCTGGAAAATGTTTCCACAACATTTTCTAGAGGCCTCATTTCAGTTTATCATATTGCTCACGTCGTATATCAGGCGTTCTGTATTTCTTATTCTTCCAAAAAACAAAAAAAACGATCTTTTTGATTATAGATCGGACAAAACTACGAATTGGCGTGATAAACAATAATGTCTTTGCTAAGGGGATTAACACTAGCGCTATAACCATTTGTTGAGGTAATTTTTTCAATTATTCTCTCAAACGCCTTGTGATTCTTTATGTTTTTAAGAGTGATTTTGTCGTGGAGTTCTAACAAATCTAGTAGAAATTGGGTGCAGATACCCTGTCCTTGAAATGCTGGTTCGATTTGGATGTCATCTATAAGTAATTTACCACCATTTCTGAAGGTATAATAGCCTACGTTCTTACCACTGTAAATAATGTCCTCTATCATTTTAATTTCCACCAGAATGCGCGAATTTAGGCTTTAATTCACGCTTTATTCGTTCTCCAAAAAATTCGCGTAAACACATTGCTTTCATAGATACTATTGTTGGACTATTAAGCTAAGATGTAATTGCTCTTTCTTGGATCTCAGGATAAGTATGCCGTATCAATCTTGATATTTAAAGATTCTGGTAAAGTCATCCTTCATTTTATAGACTATAACAAATGCGGCATTTTTCTAAACACGTGCTATTAACATGGGATATATTTCTAGTCTAAAAAACTCTGTATAGCTTTTGAATATAATTAGATCTTCAATAACCTTTATGATTCGAGCGTAAATGTAACAACGGCACCTTCATCAATTTCTTCAATTTCTGTGATCTCAGCTTTTACTTTAAGTTCTTCTAGCAAGAACCTAAAGTCATCAAAGTAGTCGTAAAACCCGCAAGTTTATATAGATATTTTTTTTAATATATATGGAATTTTAAATTAAGGAGAACTTAATTTGGGAAAACATAGAAAGACTAGAAGACTTTATACTAAAGAAGAACTACTTGAAAAACTGAGAAATTGGGCTGATAAACATGGGAAATCACCAACTCAACGAGAAATAGAAAAAGATTCAAGTATGCCTAGCTATGTGACGTACATAAGAGCATTCGGATGTTTTAATAATGCAAAAAAAATGTTGGGACTAAAAGTAAATAATTCTCGAAGACAATATACAAATGAAGAACTTATTGATAAATTGAAAGAATGGGCAGAAAAACATGGAAGAAGTCCAGAATCCGATGATTTGGATAAAGATAAGACAATGCCCTCCTCAAACACATATTGGCGAATTTTTGGCAGCGTTAATAATGCAAAGAAACTTGCAAATTTGCCAATTTTCACATTTGATTCAAAATTGAATCATACAGGAGAACTCCTCAAAGAATGGAGAAATGAGAGAAAGGGGGAACTTTTAGAGAATTCTATAATAAATTACTTGAAAACACTACAACCGTTTGAAGAATTTCTGAATGAAAGAGGTAAAGAAATACAAGATTTAAAAATTGATGATATTGAAGACTACTTTTTAAAGATTAAAGATATGTATACAAGGTATACTCTGAGAATAAAATTCACCGCTTTTCGAAATTTCTTTGATTTCATTCTTCGCAAGGCGATCATTGAAGAGACTGAACCACTTATTGACATTAAAACAATAGAACTTGCAAGAATCTTTTTCAAGAGATTAATAAGAACTATAGATGATGATAGAATTGAAGATTGTGCTTTAACAGAAAAAGACGTGATAATAATAAAAGAGAAGTTAAAAGATTATCCAATGTTGCATAATCTATTTATTCTTGATCTTAACTTAGGGCTGAGGGCAAGTGAATTTGCAAAGATAAAGGTTACAAAGGGTTTTATTAAAAATACAAAACAGGCTAGCAAAGGGGATATTTGGATTGACCTCAACCGAGGGATTATGATGATTTATCGGAGTAAAACTAGAAGACCTCACCTAGTTTCACTTACTAAAGAAATGAAAGGAGTGGTAGAAAAACAATTATTATTACGTAAACTGCATGGAATCGAACATGAATATTTTTTCTTTTCTAAAAGAGGCTATCCATTACAAAAAGACAATATATTTACTTATTATAAGGAAATATCGACAATAACAGGCATAAAAGTAACATCTCACAAAGTGCGACGTACAATGTCTACAATGTTAGAAAAACGTGGAGTTCCACATGCGCTAATTCGTATGCGGATGGGACATATACCAAAAGATGGAACTCAACTATATCAAAGATACTCTATAGAAGAACGCCAAGAAATCATGGAAGAAAAAATTGGTATTCTTTAAAAACATTGAGAATAAAAGGCATTGACACCATAAAGAAATCGAGACTTTCTTCATAAAGAATAAGCAGATTTTTCTACTTCATTTTAAACTAAATTTAGCTATGCCACCTTCATCCGTTTCCTTAATACCGATAATTTTGCTCGTAAGGCCAAAATCTTCTAATAAAAAACGAAAATCATCAAAATAATCATAAAATCCACAAGTGTGGCAATGCCCAGTAAACTCAATTCTAAATTTACTATTATCAATTGAGATTAATCTAGCTATAACTTCAGGAGTTCGATATTTGTTATACTCTTCGATCGTTTTCTTTAGTATTTTTTCCAATGACTGCTTCTTCAAAGAGATGCCTCAGCTACAATCTAAGAAAAATATTGGTTCTATTACATCATATTTGAGAAGTATGAACAAATTTAAAGACAATTATGTTAACATCAAGTTATGAATCTTTCAGAAGGTCAAATATTAATTATTGGTGGTGGAGAGGTCGGATATAACGCACTCACGTTTTGCAAGAGGAATAATTTTTCAGTTTTAATAGTTGATAGTAATCCAAATTGCAGAGTTCGCTCAGAAGTAGATTTTTTTGTAATAAACCATGATTTTGATCAAATTAAACGAATTCAAGCAGGTAAGTCAATTTTATTTGTCATTGATGAAAGCTTAAATGAATTACTCAGTCTACTTCAAAGATTCGAGTTTGAATATATCATTCCAGCGATCCCAATACATGCAATGGCGAAATTAACATATGTTTACTTAAAGCAAAAGGGTATAGATGTAAATCCATCACCCAATTTGATTCAATTAATAAAGACAAGAATTGATCCTAGTTTAATTCACAATTATGATCAAAAAGAAGGAATAATAGTTGCTAGTTTCATGCCTCATGGTCTAGAATGTGCTCCAAACTGCTGTGAATCGATGGTATGTCCAGTTACTGGAATTGAAAAATTAAAACCCCTACATGAAATACTTAAAGATGCTTGTAATGGATTTTCAGCAAAGATATTGGTCAGTAAGCAATTACAGGCAGATTTAGGAGGCATTCCAGGAACTTCGGTTGAAGAATTATTTAGTTTTCTAGATTTGATGAATAAACAAATAATTGTGGGTACAGCGTGTATTTGTCATGGAATTATTAACGCTTTTGAATTCTGAGAATCGAAGAAACTAATTTAAGCTTTATAGTAAGAAAAAGTAAGAAAAAATAATGAAAAATGTCTATTGTTCTTCAGTTCTTCTTCCCAATATTAATCAGTTGGTTCGAAGGCATCTTTATCGGCCCCGCACACAGGACATAACCAGTCATCTGGAAGATCCTCAAAGGATGTCCCAGGTGCTACACCAGAATCTGGATCTCCTGCTTCGGGATCATATATAT
>NZ_JAHPYX010000042.1:0-20022 GCF_019058535.1 Candidatus Borrarchaeum sp. | reverse complement strand
TACTCTCGCCATTTTAGTCTCCTTTGAGTAATTTTTCGTAGTTTTTTAATGTTCGGATAGTAATTTCGGATTTTATTCGCAAGTTCTTCATTAATGACTGCAACCTCTTCAACTGATAAGACTCTTTCTTCTTTCTTACATAGGTTTATGAAGTCAATTTCAATTTCTTTTCTTGGCACTGTGTTTTTTCGAGAACGCGACACACTTTCTCTAATAAGACGATATTCTCCATTTAAAGTAGGTTGTAACATCTTAAGATTTTGTTTCACTATCTCAACATATTTCTCATCAATGTCTGTAGTAATAAAGTGGCGTTTAAACATCTTTGATACAATAGCGGTTGTTCCCGCACCACAAAAAGGATCAAAAACAAGATTATCCGGAATTGTTGTTAAGTTGATTATGCGTTCCATGAGTTTTATGGGTAATTGACAGGGATGTTGATCTCTATCCTTTTTGTGCTTAATTCTGTGAATATCCCACCAAATATCGGTTAAATCAACCTTATCATCGTCTCCAGCAGTCTTTCTTTTCTTGATGCAACTTTTACGAAGGCAGTAATAGTGAGCATCTATAGGACCTAGAGAATCGGAATCAGTAGGAGAAGGAGAATTAAAGGTAATTGAACCTCCACGCTTTGTATAATAAAGAAGCGCATAATGAGCGGGCATGATTTTTCCTGCGGGTTCTGATAAGGCATCCCACACAATCCAATGTCGGAAGATCATATTATCCAACTCATTTAAGAATGCAGCATGATGAATACACCACTTTGGTAAATTTACTATCATCAATGCTCCACCAGGGCGTAAAACTTCACACATTAGTTTAAGCCAGTCTTTACACCACTCCAAATATCTCTGATCGGATTGTAAATCAGCATATTCTCCATAATCCTTTTCGAGATTGTAAGGAGGGTCTGCAAATGCCAGATCAAATATCCCCTTGGGGTATTTGGTTGCAATCGTTTTCATAAACTCAATCGCATCAACAAAAAGTACTTGATCTAAAGGTAACTTTTTAAGAACACCTTTATTATTTTGAGAAACTTCCATAGCCTTTGCCGTAAAGGGTTTAAGTTGCTGTTCTGTTGGCGCTAGAGATTGCTGTTCGATAATATTTATGAAAGATAAAGAAGGTTTTTCCACAAGGTCATATATTCGATTTAACACAAAATCTGGAATTTCGTTTGTTTCTAGAAATGTCTTTGGCAAATCTCTCCACACATCTGAAACGGCAGCACCTAACGGATTTAATAGATGCTTTTTTCCGCCCCAATCCTTTGTGATCTTTCCGCAGGCATGACATTCTTGGTAAGGTATTCGTACTGTTTTGGTGTTTAAATGGAATGGGGAAGGAGTCTTGGTTTTTCTACTCTTCAAATACAGAAGTAAGCCTGTATGAGTAGGTGGAAAGGTTTCTTGTGGAGATCTTGCATCTATATCGAGTGCGATCCAGTATTTAAAAATCATCTTGGATTTTCCGTTCTGCAGTGAATCTAGGAAAACTCCAAAAAATGGTAGCCATCTCGGTAGACCATATATGAATAATAAACCACCATTTTTAAGAATTTGAAAGCCTTTCTGGATTGTATTCATTGTTTTCTTAAGACGTTTTCTATATTCATTACCGATATCTTGGTAAGACTTCTCATTTGGGTCGAATTCTGTGCTAATAACTACGGCATCTACTGAATTGTCAGGAATGGCTTCATATGAAGCATGTGGTAATCGGATTGTTGTAATATTTCTTGCTATATTCATTCTTTAAACACTCTTTCAGTGTTCATTAAGAGTCAACCTTTTTACAAGCAATAAGTATTCAATAATACAATTATTAATACTAGTGTCATACATAATGTATGGGGGGGAAGATTTATGCCTTTTTATTTCATTCTTGGCAAATATACCAAAGAAGGGATCACAAAGATCAAGGATGCACCAGATCGGTATGAGAAAGCAAAAAAAGCAGCGCAGGCAGTTGGAGGAGAAATCAAGTCGCTTCACTATACCTTGGGTAGATATGATTTTATTTCATTAATCGAAGCTCCAAACAATGAAGCAATGATGCAGTTGTTGTTTATGCTTGGACGTGGCGGGGTGATTAGTACAGAAACATTAGTGGCGATTCCAGCTGAAAAAGGAGCAGAGATTCTTAAAAAGTTTCTATAATGCTTTTATGAATAACTGCTATCCTCTTTTCTTTTTTAACTAAAGGTTTTATCCTTATTTTTCTTGAAATTCTCTTTTTAAGAGCGGGTGAATTCCTTCAGTCCAGATGAATTCGCCCATTCGCTTATAACCTTCTATACTTAAATGAACGCCATCACCTGCATCATATTCAGGTTTAAGCAATCCTTCTTCATTAACTAGAGCGTTAAAAAGATCTATTCGGAAAATTTTATCATTAGGTGATATTTCTTTTAGTATTTTTTGATTAAGTTCCTCTTGGACTTTTTGAACCGGCAAATAAACTGAGCCAATCGGAGGCACCGTGCAGGCGATCACATTAGCCCCACTTTCTTTGGCTGTCATCCACAGTCTTCTCAAATTCTCAAAAATCTGGAGTGGATCTATATTCCAACCAATATCATTGGTCCCACCAAGAATGATGATTAGATCATAACTCTTTTTCCCGAGTAGGGTTACCAACCGACTGAACATATATTGAGCAAGTTCTCCTGGAACGCCTTTGTTATCAAATTCTATGTTTTGCCAGCCTTCTTGATTGGCGGAATCGATTAACCAGTAACTGTATTGGGATTTTTCATTTCCCATCCGATAACTAGGATCGTATCCTGGAAAACCTGCAGTAAGGCTGTCGCCAAAACCAAGAATATTTATTTTCAATGTTTTATCTAAAGTCAATGATTTTCAGCTCGCGTAAAGTTAAGTTGATCCTTTGAAAAGTGTTCATATTATATCAAGAATCTTAGAACTTATGTTCAAACACACCTTAAATCGATGGGGTGTTAATTATTTCACATTTACATGTTAAATCAGATTTATAAAACAAGGAATATATACACATGATTGTTAAATAATTTATAATTCAAGTCTTTAAATTATTTCAAGTAAGTGAAGTTCATGGATAAAATTGTCGTTATAGACTTTGGTGGACAATACACTCACCTAATCGCACGTAGAATCAGGCAATTAGGCGTATATTCCGAAATAAACCCATATAAAGTAGAATTTGATGAAAACGAATATAAAGGAATTATTCTCTCGGGTGGACCAGGCAGTGTTTATGCATCAAACGCTCCAAAACTTGATGTTAGTAAATTCAAGATTCCTGTGCTTGGGATTTGTTATGGTCACCAGCTAATTGCTCACGAACTGGGCGGTAAAGTCGATCCAAGTACAACGAGAGAATATGGAAAAACCGTACTCTCTGTTGAAAATAATAATACTCTTTTCAAAGACCTTTCTGACAAAGAGATTGTATGGATGAGTCATGGAGATAAAGTAACAGACTTTAATGAAGCTAAGGTCTACGCACATACAGAAAATACTCCAATGGCAGCATACAGCTACAAAAATTTCTATGGACTTCAATTTCACCCTGAAGTTCAACATACCTTACATGGAATGCAGATTTTGTCAAACTTCGTATTTGAAATCTGCCAATGCAAAAAAGAGTGGTCTATGGGTGATTTCATCGAAAAATCAGTGCAAGAAATTCGAGAAATTGTCAAAGAAGATCATGTTCTCATGGGAGTTTCTGGTGGAATCGACTCAACAGTTGCAGCTACACTTGTTAATCACGCTATTGGAGATAAACTGCACTGCATTTTTGTGGATCACGGCCTTCTAAGAAAAAATGAAGTTGAAGATGCACTTTCTTACTTAAAATTTGAAAACTTAGAACAGATTGAAGCCAGCGAATTGTTTCTGCAACGACTTAAAGGGATTAAAGATCCCGAAGAAAAGAGGCACATCATAGCTAGTACCTTCATCGAGGTTTTTGAAAAAGCAGCAAAAGGACTTGAACAAAAATATGGAAACATTCGCTTTTTAGGACAGGGAACGATCTATTCCGATCGAATTGAAAGTGCAGATCCATCAGAAGAAGCTTCTCGCATTAAATCACATCATAATGTTGTCCTTCCAGACATGGAATTTGAATTATTAGAGCCATTAAAAGAACTGTATAAGGATGAAGTTCGTGAAGTTGCACGTCAATTAAACTTGCCTTGGAAGCGCCATCCATTCCCTGGACCGGGATTAGCTGCAAGAATCATAGGGGAGATAACAAAAGACAAAATACGTATATGTAGAGATGCTAGCTATATTGTAGAAGAAGAGTTGAAGAATGCAGGAATCTATGATCTATGTTTTATGTGTTTTGCAGTTGTTGGAGATGATCTAGCTACGGGTGTGATGGGCGACGCACGTAATATTGGACATATTGTCACAGTGAGAGTTATTCAAAGCGATGATATCATGACTGCAGACTGGATGAAATTGCCTTATGAAGTGCTTGAAAAGATCTCAAATCGGATAACTAATGAAGTCAAAAATGTCACGTGGGTTACCTATGCTATTTCTTCTAAACCTCCAGCATGTATGGAACCTCAATAGACGCAATTTAATGCCTTCATGGTTTTCTTCAAAGTTAAATACTCACTTGTAATGCTTTATTTCATTTAATTCATATATCAGTCTGTTTAAAACACACTAGCGAAATTTTCTCTCTTAGGTAGAATCATGGGTATGTAGAGGACTGAGGTATGTAGAGGACTGAGACCTAGCACAGCTAAAAACCTCACAACTTTAGCGTGAGGTAGTTTACCTAGAAAAACAACTCTTTGAACCCAAGACAACGACAAGGCAGTCTAGTTCCTTATTGTTGATGGTAGGGGATACTTTTGCTTTGACATCGGCGATATCACCTGGTCGTGCCCAAAAAATCCAATCTGATACTTCCAATGAAACGTTCATCTGTAATGGAGGACTTAATAGAGCATCTTCTGGATCAGAATCAGCAGCCTCTTTTAATTTAGAGTCTTCGGCGAAAAAACTCTTACAATCTAAGATAACAACAAGGCAGTTTAACTGCTTATTCCCAATGCAGGGAGATACTTTAGCATTTATTTGTGCTATATCGCCTGGTTTAGCCCATAATACCCAATCAGGCACTTCTATTACTGCATTCATCTCCAATGGAGAATTTAATGTAGTATCTTCAGGAAATGATATATAACCTTTCTTTATTTTAGTACTGAGTGAATAAGAATCCTTCTCTAACTTGGTTCTGCATTTTGGACATACAGCTATGATTTCTCCAGTATTTTTGTCATATTGACGTCCGACACCTGCTGGGCATAGAATATCTATGTTACATATTTTGCAATGATATCCCATGTTTTTTCCTGCAGAATCTCTAGGAGTTGACTCAACAACGCATGAAAAACAATAATCTTTCAGGTCACATGTTATACCCATGGTTGGCAATTTCATCTTTCGCTCGAATACCCCTTTTGATCATTTCCCAAATAATGTAATGAACTCTTAGTTTAAGAGACTAATGGTTAACTTGAATTTCATGAATTCTAGTAGGCCTACATGACTACTCTAAAGAAATAAAACCTCTCAGAGAGAGTTTTTGTCGGTTGGAAATGAAATGAAATAATTCATGAGACAAGTTAAATAAGATTTTAACTTATGCGGCGGGAAGTCCCCTGAGTAAACTAGGAAACGCTCAATATCGTCTAAAAAGTAATGTTACTGAAAGTGTTACTTTAGCGAGAGATACAACTCTTAGAATTTAAGACCACTACAAGACAGTTTAATTCTTTGTTACCTATACATGGCGATACATTAGCTTTGACTTCTGCTATATCACCTGGTTTAGCCCAAAAAACCCATTCAGGTACGTCCATTGTAGCATTCATGTTTAAAGAACGACCAGCTATGGCATCCGCTGGAAAAGATTTATATCCTTTTAACATTTTCTTGTTAAGATAATAAGAAAACTTCTCTAATTTTCTTCCGCATTTTATACACACATCTATGATCTCGCCACTTTTTTCGTCATATTGACGTGCGATACCAGCAGGGCATAGTATCTCCATATTGCACGGTTTGCAACGATAACCTAAATTTCGTCCTGAAGAGTCTTTAGGGGCTGAATTAACAACGCACGCAAAACAATAGTTTTTCAGGTCACAAGCTACGCCATTCGTTGTAAATCTTGGCGTTTTTGATGTTTTTAATTCATTTTCTGCAACTTTTCGTGAAATTTGTGTATAGAGCATTAAATTAAAAAGAATGATTACCAATGAAAATGTTATTAGTTTCATCATCATCGTAAGAAAACCCCTCAGCTTGTTGGGGTGATAAATGAATTGCGTCTTTTACGTGTTTCACTTTCACCCAGGTCTCTGTAATTGTTAAATAATGTTCGCATACATATGATATGTGTCTACCTGCAGGCACGAGGTCGGCATGTGAGTACCCTTCTGAACCCTGTATGCCATAAAGCCAAGTGGGTCTGGAAGGGGACACAGTAGGGCAGGAACTGTCCGATTTAAAGCCTGTGTTAAGCCGATACCCGTTAAAGGTATGGTTGGAGACGCCGTAGGTCGTCTATAAAGCAGGAAGCCATTCAACTTGTTGGATGGTAGTTCACCAAATCGCTTCCCTCAACACCACTATGGTGCTTTTTCCTTAAAATACTTAGATATTTTGACACCATTGAGGGTACACAATAACTGATGCCAAAGTACTTTTCTATCATTGGAGTTAATCAAAATTCCTTCCAAAATTATCTATAAACGTTAAAATTTTTTATTTAAATAAAAACAATGTAAAAGTGGTTTATTTAGAATCAAAAATAAGAGGGCCAAGCAATTTGAAATTAAACGAATTAGTTAAGAGATTAAAGGACGTTGCTCAAAAGCTGCAATCTTATGATGAAACGGTTTATATGATAAATGAGAATTTACAAGTTGGACACGGAGAAGGAATCTACAAGTTTTCATTTGAAACCTATAAAAAAGAAGGTTCAAAAGCATCGATACCGATGGGGAGGGATTTCTTTCGTGACGAAATAAAAGGAATGGCCAGCCCAGAATTACTTAAAAAAACTCCAAGATTCACCTTGGAACCAATTTATGACGAGATGCACGCAAATAAACTCGCAATTATAATAAAAAGCTGGTCTGAGACTATTCCTCAAGGCTTTATTGAAACATTAGGAAGCACATTAGATCTCCCAAGAGACGTATCCTTGATCTCAGCGATAAGACTACTAGATGGAGAGATAAGACTAACAATAAATTCTGTTAAGATTCGAGATAAAGTCTAGCACTCAAAACTGTGAATCGATGAAAATTACCGTTTTTTAAATATCTCGTTTTAAAAAAAATGGCTAAATTTGCGGAGAGTTTTCTCATAACGTTAATAATAGACAACTAAGCAAATATATAATATTAGAATCCTCGCGCGCCAGTTAAAAAAATAAGCAATATTTTGATCTTAGTGGCTCAATCTTTTGCTATATAGGTTTTTTAAATCCTATGCTTCGTTGATAAGCTAAGATGAAACATATTAGTCAAGGGACGCTTTTCGACAAGAAAGAAACAGAAAAACTAAAGAGAGATGTGAGAAAAATGATGACATCATCAATAATAAATAGCCTTGTGGGCAGAGACGTTCGTAAAGTCAGACAATTTATTTTTAAGATCATTGCAGTTGGGGATGGGACAGCTGGTAAGACGAGTATTATTAGACGATACGTTCATGAAGAATTCGATTCGAAATACATTAAAACTATCGGCGTGTCTCATGCTTTAAAGAGACTTTGTCTAAACGATGCTGAAATAACTATAACGATTTGGGATACAGGTGGACAAGAATTATTCGACTGTATAAGACCCCAATACTATAGAGGTGCTCATGGAGTGCTTATCGTCTACGACGTGACTAGCCAAGAAAGCTTTGACCATCTTGATAAATGGATAGCTGAATTAGATTTTAACTGCGGAAATGTCCCAAAAATCATTGTTGGTAATAAAATTGACTTAACAGGTGAAAGGGTCATTCCTCCTGAAGCAGGAGAGAAATATGCGCGTCAAAACTTTGTAAGTCATTCTGAAACCTCTGCAAAAACTGGTGAAAATATTGCAGAGGTTATGGAAGAACTCGCTAAATTGATTATCTCAAGAAGCAATAAGTTTAGAGCAGCCCGTGCAAAGAAATAGATTTGATTAAATCTTCCTATTGTATATTTCCGAAATACAACCGATATCGACGAAATTATGTTTCTGAATCAAATTCATAATTTTAATTTCCGTATTATTTTACAAAAAGACCAAAATAACATTTCGATCTCTTTACATTTCCCACAGATCGATTTTGTTTTTTATTGCGGAGAAAACTACTAAAATATTTATAATAAGAAGGACGAAATACCATTACTTTCATTGATAATTAACACATTTTTTAATTGAGTGATATTTGATGGCTCATTATATCTTTAAGGTAATTGTCGTAGGTGACGGTTCAGTTGGCAAAACAAGCATTATAAGGAGATACGTTCACGAAAAATTCGATCCATACTATAAAAAAACTATTGGCGTCGCACACGCTGTAAAGAGAATTAATATTAAGGATACACAGGTAACACTAACTTTATGGGATACTGGTGGGCAAGAACTATTCGATTGTGTGAGACCACAGTATTATAGAGGGGCAAATGGCGTGTTGGTTGTCTATGATGTCACAAATAAAGAGAGTTTTGATCATCTTGATAAATGGCTTAATGACATATCTGATCAATGTGAAGAGATTCCAATAATACTTGTTGCCAATAAAATCGACCTGACAAATAAAAATATCATTCCTCGAGAAGAGGGAGAACGTTATGCGCTTAAGAAGAGCTTAACATTTTATGAAACTTCCGCAAAAACGGGTAAAATGGTTGTTGATGTTTTAAAAGAACTCGCTAGACTAATGCTCAAAGTGGCCAAAAAGTTAGAGGCTAAGAAGAATCAATAGCATCTAAAGAATTTCTATAAGCATTAATTCCAGAAGTTAGACATTTTTTATTACGTTTTAGATCTATCAATCATCAGTAGGCTGTAATAACTAATCTATTCATTATATTGCGGAGAATTTTACTAGAATACTTAAATCAACAAAAATATATAGTAATTTTACAGTAAGGAAATCTTATGCGTGTTTTTTAAAACTTTAAGAATGTTCTAAACTATGTCCTCTTGATTGAAAGGGATCTTAATGTCTCAATTTATATTTAAAATCATTGCAATCGGCGATGGAACAGTAGGTAAGACGAGTATTATTAGACGATTCGTTCACGAAGAATTCAATCCAAAATATGTTAAGACTATCGGCGTATCTCATGCTTTAAAGAGACTTTTTATCGGAGATAACGATGTAACCCTTACTATATGGGACACTGGAGGGCAAGAATTATTTGATTGTGTGAGACCACAGTATTACAGGGGAGCCAGCGGAGGATTTGTTATCTTTGACGTCACCAACAAAGATAGTTTTGACCATCTTGACAAATGGTTTAATGACCTTAATAACCAATGCAGTGGGATAACTATCATCGTTATTGGTAATAAAATTGATTTAGAAGCGGACCGAGTTATCTCTACAGAAGAGGGAGAACAATACGCATTGCAAAAAGGCGTAAAGTTTTTTGAAACTTCAGCAAAGACCGGCGAAAATGTGATTGATGTCATGGAAGAACTCGCTAAATTGATTCTTTCGGAGAGGAAAGTCAAGACATCAGAGAAAACGAAAAAAACAGTTGATAAGGCCACGTAAAAGGAAAATTTTTTTATTTTCCGCCTGTTCAAAATCGAAATTAGATTCAACTTAAATTCTTTCGGCGGAGAGTTAATTGAGTTTTAAGCCCGAAAAACAACATTATGATGCTCTAATTCTTCAAGAATTTCTAAAACTTGTTTAGGGGTAATATCTGAAACTATATTTTCCTTTATAGTATCTGCAAAATCATTTACTGTGTAACCTTGATCTAAATTGAGTAGGATTGCTTGAACTTCCGTCGTTAAGCTGATATTTAAATTCATGTTTTTGATCTTATCAAGGATATTTTCTGTGTTAAATCCATCCAATGTATTTATTTTGAAAACAATGTTGTATCTTTTTTCTTCTTCCTTTTTTTTCAAAAATTCTGAGAAGCGACTACATAGCACCATTTTATAACAATTACAAAAAGACTCCCGATAATCGTCAGTAATCTTCTTATAATCGGTTATACACTTAAAACTAAATAATGTTTTTTTTAAATACAGACATGGTAGACGTAAGAGAAGTTCAGTAAACTGTGGTGTGAGTTCTTTGTACATAGTTACATCTAGTTTTTCCTGGTTAATAATCTCTTTGTATTGAATTAACATTTGTTTAATTGTTTCTAGAAATTGCTGGATAAATTCTTTTGGTTCATCTCCATCAACAAGTGTAGCAATGAAAGTGGATTCGTTTAGGGGTGTATAGATTAATTTTAAATTGTGGAAATTGATAGAATCCATCGAGTCTAAAAGTTTTTGGCTTAATGATTGTATCGCATCGAGAAAACTTGAAAATAAAATCGGGTCAACTTCAACTGTGCTGATTTTGAAATTGAAAATGCAAACACCATTCTTAATCAAATAAACAGCGCGTATCATGTGGATTCAACTTCACTCAATAGAAATTTTTAGTATTTGTATTAAACAATCATTTACAGAATTATTAATTATCGAACAGGTTTTAGAATCATTCATGTCAGTCAAAGTAATGCCCCCTAGTCTCCCAGAGAAATAATTCTTACATGAAATAAAAAATTTTCGAACAAGTTTGTAAAACTTCAAAAATAGTCGCAAAATAAATCAAATTATTAAACAAGTATGTCAAATTCTAAATACGCAGTAAGAATTTCCGGCTACGTGCATATCTAAGATAAATAACTGCAACAATGACAAGGGAATAACTTAAAAGCCATAGGAGATCAACAGGATGATAAGTAACATAGGTTTCTTCCCATAGGATAATACTGAACCACGAATCTGCAAAAACGTCTATTAGAAAAGACAGAGCAAGAATAAACCACGCCCAAGATATCTTTGCCACTCTAAATCTCAAGAGAACAAGCATTGCAAATAAGAAGAGTATTATATCCGTTACTGGGTAAATAATACTAGTAACTTTTTCTGAAAAGGCGAAGTCTTCACCGACAGGATATGTAGCAATAGGCCATATTACAAGAAGTATAATGGCAAGAATACATACTACAGAAATAATACAATAGGAAACGAGAAGTTTTTTTGTTAACTTAGGCTTAATTAGCTGATTTGTTTTGAAAAGCGCTACGTATAAAGGAAAGAAGCCAGCAAGCCATAGAATATCGGCGAAACTAGGATAAGGAGTATCAATACCTAAGAGTACTTCAAAATAAAACCATCCAAACTCGCCAAGAGCCCAAAATAGATTGCCTAACGCAATCAGAAGCCAAATCTTGCTATTCAAAGTCTTATAGCCGTAGATCTTAAAGCTCGCAAACAATGATCCTATCGTCGCACCTATGCCAAATAATACGGGCACTATATCTGTAAAAAATATTCCGCCCTCGAACTCGGGAATAAATTGAGTTAAATATACAATAGTTACAAATAATAAGCTACCAATAACAACTGCAATTAGTCCAATGAGTTCTACTGTTATTTTGGATATAGTAAAAATGCTTTTTTCTTCCTTAAATGGTGTCATTGACAACCTCCTTATGTTAAGATTTTGAAAACTCGCATATAATTTTTCCGACCTATTTTTTAGAAATCAATGTTATTTGAATTCTGTAGAGAATTGTTAAATCATTGGTTTATTCTCTCTTTCTGCGCTGCAGATGCTGTAAAATATTAGAATCTTTTACTCTGTTAATTACAATTAAAATCTCAAGATTCTCCATAAGAAAATTTAATTTCAGATTGCAAAGGAGGAGTGACAAAATTTAAAATAGAAGAAGTGTTTTTGAAGTCATATCTGTAAAAGCGAGGAAACTCTATGATGCACCAAAAGATTTTAATTAAGCAGAAAAAAAATATTGCACTAATTGCTCACGATGAACGAAAACAGGATCTCCTAGACTGGGTGAAATTCAACAAAGGTACCCTAAGTCAGCATAATTTATTTGGAACTGGAACCACTGGATCGCTTATCGCACAGAACGTAGGACTAAATGTGACAAGATTCAGAAGTGGTCCTTTGGGTGGCGATCAACAGGTCGGTGCGAAAATTGCTGAAGGAGAAATTGATTTTCTCATCTTCTTTTGGGATCCTCTCGAATCCCATCCTCACGACCCTGATGTCAAAGCTCTTCTACGGATAGCTGTAGTTTGGAATATTCCGATCGCCTGTAATAGGGCAACAGCGGATTTCCTGATCTCTTCACATCTTTTGTCTGAAGAATACGAACGTCTTGTAATTGATTATGAGAAGAGATATAAGAGGGATCAGTTTACCTAATCTGAGTTCTGGAATTTGTCTTCAAGTCTTCAGTTAAATGCTTTTCTTTTTTTCTTCGCCTTTGCAACCGTATTATACCCATTAAAAGGTTTATTCGTGGCACAGATTCCATATAGCATTCATAATCGTCCCCAAACTTCTCGATGCAATCCTTATCCGCGTTATGTGTATCTATATAGAATAAAATGGCTGATATAATACCAATAATTACGATTATCCAGTTTTGAGCAATGAAAATCAATGCAAGGTTGAAGAAAATCCCAGCTAGATATTGTGGATGTCGAACAATTCCATAGAGTCCGCTGTCAACAAGTTTTGTAGTATTTATGTGACTTTTTCCTTCAGGAATTCCACCTTCTTTTTGAAGAAAATAGATAGGCAGGCAACCAAAGACTATGCTGAGAGCCCAGAGTATTCCTCCGACAACTTGAAGTGTCACCAAACCAGTAGAGTTGAAAAAAAAGAAACTCAATATGATTTGTGCTACCGTCAAAATCCCTGCAACTAATCCTAAAATATAGACTTTCCATTCAATAAGTAAAGCCCCCTCCTCTCTAGTTTGCCAATACTTTCAATTTGTTGCCAACTCAAGTGAATATAATCTAAATATGTATATGTACAAAGGTTATACTGTAATATTCCCAATAAAGTTTCAATTTGTAACTGACGATTATAATGAAGGATATTTTGCATTTTCCCTTCTTCTCTCTTGTTTTAAAATTCTTTGTTGATTTGCTGATCCTTAATGATTCCTGCGTTGTACTCAACCAATTTATTCTTTGTTAATTCGTTAAGGGCTCTTTTAATCGATTTTTTAGTAAGATGGGTATTGATTCATATTTATTGCCTAATTTGTAACTTTTATAAATATTCTAAACTTTTTTAAAGTAATATTATATTTACTACGTGTAGATTTCTTACTATGCGTAAATGTAATGAATGATCATTATATTTAGAATTATAAAAGGTGAAATAATTGACAAAAGAACAAATCGAGAAACCATCTATTGATGGAGGAATAAGCGTTCCTTTCGAAGAACGAATGGAAAGTATACTTACAGAATCGCGTGTGTTCGATCCTGAAGTCCTGAACGAAGAATTCGCAAAAACAGGCATCTCAATGAACGAATACAAAAAACTCTATAGAAAAAGCATTGAAGATCCCGATGCATTTTGGAGTGAGCAAGCTCAATTGCTCGATTGGTTTAAACCTTACGATAGAGTTTGGACAAAAACTAATTTGTTCCCTGGTAAATGGTTTGATGGGGGAAAACTAAATGTTAGCTACAATTGTATTGATCGTCACGTGAAGAACGGTAAAGGAGAAAAAATAGCTATAATTTGGGAAGGCGATGAGCCAGGTCATGTAAGACTCATTACTTATGAAGAACTCTTGAAGGAAGTCTCTAAAGTCGCTAATGCCATGAAAAAGTTAGGGATTAAGAAAGGGGACCGTGTGACATTGTGGTTACCCATGATTCCTGAATTAGCGATTATAATGTTAGCATGCGCACGACTTGGCGTAATCCACTCAATCGTCTTCGGAGGATTCTCCAAAGAGGCTGTGAAAGAAAGAATTGAGGATTCTGATAGTCGTCTCTTGTTTACTTCGGATGAGACATTGCGAGCTGGCAAAGCATATCCTAAAATGAGTGATGTCGTGCAAATCCTGCCCGAATGTCCAACAATTGAACAAGTAATTGTTGTGAAACGAAGTGGAAATGATGTACCTCACACAGACAAGGATATTTGGTATCACGATTTCATCAGTGATGTCAGTGATAACTGTGAATGTGAAGAAATGGATGCTGAAGACACCCTGTTTATCCTTTACACGAGCGGTACAACTGGTAAGCCAAAAGGTGTGAAGCATACTACCGCAGGATACCTCCTATATACTGGTCTTACACATAAATATGTCTTTAACTACCAGGAAGGAGATATTTGGTTCTGTAGTGCAGATATTGGCTGGATAACTGGACACAGTTACATTGTCTATGGTCCTCTAGCTAACGGTGCTACTACACTGATGTTTGAAGGTGTGCCAACGTATCCAGATAGAGACAGATACTGGGATATTTGCGAAAGACATAAAGTTACACATTTCTATACCGCGCCTACCGCGATTAGAGCGCTGATGGGATACGGCGAGAGCTTCGTAAATCGACATGATCTAAGTTCCCTTAAAGTATTAGGGACAGTTGGTGAACCAATTAATCCAGAGGCCTGGACATGGTATCATAGAGTTGTTGGAAAAGAAAAATGCCCAATCGTTGACACTTATTGGCAGACGGAAACGGGTGGCTTTGTTATGACGCCATTTGCTACAGCAACTCCCACAAAACCAGGATCTTGTTGTTTGCCTTTCTTCGGAATTAAACCAGTAATCTTTGACGAAGCTGGAAGTGAAGTAACAGAACCTAATGTCGGAGGATACCTTGCATTCGAAATGTCATGGCCGGGAATGCTTCGCGATGTGTGGGGTGATACTGAACGGTTCAAATCTACATATCTAGAGAGGTTTCCAGGATTTTATTACACAGGTGATGGAGCAAGAAAAGATGAAGATGGCTATTACTGGATATTAGGAAGATTAGATGATGTCATGAAAGTATCAGGACATAGAATCGGAACGATGGAAGTTGAATCAGCACTTGTTAGCCATCCAAAAATAGCTGAAGCAGCAGTCGCACCATTTCCTCACTCTATCAAAGGCCAAGCCATTTGGGCGTATGTCACCCTGATGGCAGGAACTGAAAAATCGGACGAACTTAAGAAGGACATTAGAATGCATGTTAGACGGGAAATTGGACCAGTCTTTCAACCAGATGTCATTCAATTCGCTGATGCTTTGCCCAAAACAAGAAGTGGAAAAATAATGCGTAGAATCCTGAAAGCGATTGCTTGTGGATCCGAAATCGGAAATGTCACAACATTAGCAGACCCATCGGTAGTACAGACCTTAATAGAGCAAAGACAACGTATAGAGAAATAAATTTTTGATTTACAATTTCCTTTTTTCTTTTTTAATTAATTTAAACTGCTTAAGTTTTAAGTTAGTTTCACTATTTACGCCTGAATGTCATTTTAAGCTCAGACATTCCTGCTTCGCTTCTCTTCTCGGTGTAAAATCCCATTTTTTCGAAAAGTCGAAACATTGGACGATTTTCTACTAACACCTCGGCTGTAAATCCAAGAAGACCTTGTTTTTTTGCCAATTGAGTTAAATAAGTTAATAACTCCGTGCCCAGGCCTTGACGCTGATAATCATCCCTAACAACTAAAGCAACTTCTGCTGTACGAGTTCCTTCGTTAATTCCATATTGTCCTAAACCAAGAATTTCTTCCTTTCCTTCATGCTCTTTCACGGCAAGGATGACCATTTCCTTAGTATAATCAATGATTACAAAATCCTGTAGCCTTTCATGTGGCATATCTGTTCGAGCGGAGCTAAATCGCCGATAAAGACTTTTATCTGAGAGCGAGTAAAAGAAATCCTTCACTAAAGGTTCATCACTTATTTTTACAGGTCTCAAGAGCACTTCTAACCCTGCTTTTGTGGTTCTATAGGTTTCAAGTTCTTCAGGATATTCTCCCCTAACTCCAGGGATAAATTCCTGATCCTTATAGATCAAATTCTGCTTTTTCGCTTCTTCAATTAACCATGATCTAAATTTCGGATGCGCTATTGAAATTAGTTCCATTGCACGTTCTCTAATGTTTTTGCCATGTAAATAGGCAATGCCATATTCTGTCACCACATAATGTATATCTCCTCTATTTAAAGTTACGCCAGCACCTTCCTTAATAAATGGCATTATCCTTGAAACAGTTTCATTTTCAGCAGTCGATTGTAGAGCAAGAATTGTTTTCCCGTTCTTTGCTAAAACTGAACCACGCATAAAATCAGCTTGTCCACCAATACCACTATAGAATGTCTTTCCAATCGATTCTGCACTTGCTTGACCGGTCAGATCTATCTCTAATGCACTGTTTATCGCGGTCATATTATCATGTTGAGCGATAGTCAGTGGATTATTTGTATAGTCGACCGTTCGAAATTCGATAGCAGGATTATCATGAATGTATTCATAGGTTTCTTTATTCCCCATACAGAATGTTGCGATAGTCTTACCCCGGTTTATACTTTTTTTTGAATTATCAATCACTCCTTTTTTCATCAGTTCAACGAGTCCATCACCTATAAGTTCTGTATGCACACCAAGATTTTTTTTGTTATAAAGATTCGATAAAATTGCATTTGGGATGCTACCATATCCAACTTGGATCGTATCCCCATTTTCAATTAGTTGTGAGACATAATTCCCGATTTTTTGAACAACTTCAGTCTCTGCTTCTTCCTTATATTGTAGAACAGGTTCATCATACGGGATAATAAAATCAACATCCTCGATATGGATAAAACCGTCCCCGTGCACCCGAGGACTGTTAGAATTGACCTGGGCAATCACTAACGAAGCATTTTCCGTTGCCGCTTTGACAATATCAACACTGACGCCTAAGCTCATGTAGCCGTGACTATCTGGTGGTGAAGTCTGCACAAGAGCGACATCAATCGGTACAACTCCGCTATAGAATAACTCCGGAATCTCGGACAAAAAAATAGGAGAATAATCTGCCAAGCCTTTATTGATTGCATCTCTAGTATTGGCACCAATGAAAAACGAATTATGTCGAAAATTGTATTTGAGTTTTTCATCAGCGTAAGGCGCTACTCCAAGTGTCCATACGTGAAGAACTTCAGCATCAAAAAAGGCTTTTGGATGCGATTGGACATAATTTACAAGAGAACGAACAAGATATTGAGGTTCACCACAAGCCGTACCAATAAATATTCGGTCTCCTCTATGAATATGACTAAATACTCTATCTTCTGGCATGAATTTATTGGGATAGATTTTTTTCATTTCTTCCATCATTCTGCTTTCATTATTGAAAATCATAGTTCTCCATCCCTCCGGGAACTAAACAGGGTTCATTTTCAAATAATATATAAATTCAATTTGGTGGAATTAAAAGTTTGTTGAGTTGTTATTTGTCTAATGTTTCATACAA
Source organism: Candidatus Borrarchaeum sp. (assembly GCF_019058535.1). NCBI lineage: Archaea > Promethearchaeati > Candidatus Borrarchaeota > Candidatus Borrarchaeia > Candidatus Borrarchaeales > Candidatus Borrarchaeaceae > Candidatus Borrarchaeum > Candidatus Borrarchaeum sp. Next base: position 2,449 of record NZ_JAHPYX010000042.1, on the reverse strand, counting down.
AGTTTCTAGAAAGAATAGAATTGAGACAATAGTTGATACCATGGCTAAAAAAACTAAAAAAAGGTGTTCTTGGGCAGTAAGCAATTCGTTAATGAAAGGATATCATGATAAAGAATGGGGAACACCCGTACACAATGATAGACTGCTGTTTGAATTTTTAATATTGGAAGGTATTCAGGCGGGACTAAGTTGGAACATCGTTTTGCAAAAAAGAGAGAATTATAGAAAAGCGTTTGATAATTTCGACTACACTAATATTGCTAACTATGGGGAAGAAAAGATCGAGGAATTACTGCAAAATAAAGGTATTATTCGAAACAGAAGAAAAATACAAGCTACTATTACAAATGCTAAAGCGTTTGTGGAAATGCAAAAGGAGTTTGGTTCGTTTGATGGATACATCTGGGGGTTCATTGATAAGCCAATTCAAAATGCTTGGAAATCTTTAGAAGAGATTCCAGCTAAAACTGAGATTTCTGAAACAATAAGTAAAGATTTAAAGAAACGAGGGTTCAAATTTATTGGTCCAACAATTGTTTACGCGTTTATGCAAGCAATTGGGATGGTTAATGATCACACAATTGATTGTTTCAGATATACTGAGTTGAAAAACAAATAGTTGATTGTTCGAGACGACATAATTTTATTTTGATCTTATCGACTTATTTGGTTTATATTCGTTTTTTAGAAACTCTATCATCTATTATTTGCCAATTTTATAAGTAGGAAATTACTCAAATCAAACATAATTATAGATGAAGAGCAAAAATGAGTTTTGCGCATCCCAAAAAAATCACTAAAACTTATTTACTCGAACCAACATACATTTGAGTCAAATTGATTTGAATAGTGATCAAAAATATGTCATTGGATGAGTATCTAGAAATAGCGAAAGAGTTATTCCGGACAAAAGAATACGATTCAGTTATTGAAACTTTGCAAGAAGTTGTCCAAGTTGATCCCAAATCACCTGAATCAATATTAGCATGGAGACTTATGGGGGTGTCTTTCGCAGAGCTAGGAAATTACAGAATGGCTTTTAAATGCTATCAAACTTCTTTGGATTTAGATCCTAATGATTCAGCTACGTGGTATAATATGGGTGTAAGTTACGAAAAACTTAACGATCTTGGCAATGCAATTAGATCATATAAGGAAGCTCTAAAAATAGACCCTGAGCTCGAAGATGCATTGATTAATCTTGGAGAAGCATATAGAGAGCTAGGTCAGTATAACAAATCTATTAATGGCTATAAGAAAGCAGTGATTATTAATCCTACAGATGAAGCCATATGGTATAACATGGGTTGCGTATACGATAAATTGGGCGAGCATAATAAGGCGATACATTGCTATCAAACTGCCCTGAAAATATATCCTGAATTTATAGCAGCGCTCAGCAACCTGGGTGCAGCTTATGTTGCTGTAGGAGAAATTGAGAAAGCTGTTGAGTGTTATCAAAAAGCTGGGGAAATTGATCCTAGGTTTGCAAATACTTTAGAAAACTTAAAACTACTTAAGGAAATTTAAACCCACTCTTTAGTTACCTAGTTTAGTATGTTTCAGCACATTTTCCAAGCACCTTCAAAATACGGTTTTTTTGATATTTTTGAGTGTGGGACTTGCTACTCAATGTTGAAAAATGCCTTGTATTCCTCCACATCAAAGCCAACGAGAAACTTCTTATCATCTGAAATAAGAAACGGATAAGCTACATGTTGACTATCAGATTTTTTCATTAATTCTTCACGCAGGTCGCCTACAACTTTCTTTTCCAATTTGTCTACAAATACATATTTGAAGTCGATTAAATTCTCCTTCAAAAAAACAAGAGCGCGTTTACAAAATCCGCATGTTGATAACGCGTACAAGGTCACTTGATGACGTGTATTATTCCCAGACACATGAATGAATTCAATTTCCTTCATTCTTAAAATTTTCCAAAGATCATTTTAATTAATAACAGAAGCATCGTGAAAATTGTGAACTAAAATTCTCATGCTTTTGATTCATTCGATATTGAACATTTCTCTGTATTTGACTTCAATAAAGCCTTGTATATACTTTTTGTCATCAACTACTAAGAATGGGTAAGATACGACACGTCCGAATTTCTCTTGTAAATCGGCTCGTAGTTTTTTTACAATTTTTCTGTCTAAAGAGTCTACAAAAACATACGAATACTCAATGAAATGTTCCTTCAAATATGACATAACGTGATGACAGTGAGCGCACGTCGACAACGCATAGAGCTTAATTTTCCAAGTCTTATTTTTACCAAGAACGCGATTGAATTCTATTTCATATGGCATAATATAAGCCCTAATTATGAATTCTAAAAATTAAATTGTGCAAACGTCAGATTTTGAGGTCTATCTGCTTATACATCGTGTTGATGCGTTTCCATTGTATCTAATAAGTCCTCGTATTTCTCTGTATTGAATCCAAC
>NZ_JAHPYX010000041.1:0-5316 GCF_019058535.1 Candidatus Borrarchaeum sp. | reverse complement strand
GATGAACTACGTTCGGGGCTGAGTGTCTGAAAATCCCCCCGGGATGCTCCTCAAGTTCCGCGCTCTGAAACACATGGTCGACGACCCAGGTCGCTATCCTGAGACCTGCACCATCATCATGTCCTGTGCCTGCCCCAACATTGGCGATGAGGACCTACCCGCTTCGGCGGAGCTGATCTTTACAGGTCGTTAAAGATAGTTAGTTTTTGAGACCTTAACGTTGCTGATTAAAGTCTACGTTCAATCTGCACAAGGGAACCCCTTAGATCCCACCACTCCAGCCAGAGGTAGACTCCTGGTAAAAAAAGGTGGGGCGAAAGTGGTAGCGCGATTGCCGTTCAGTATTCGCTTGCGAGACCGAGAAATGGGCTATACTACCCAGGTGACGCTGGGGGTGGATAGCGGCTATTCAAAGGTGGGGTTTTCCGCCGTTGCAGAAAAAGAGGAACTGCTGACGGGCGAGTTGGTTTTACGAAACGACATGTCTAAGAAATTGGAGCAGAGGAGAAATTATCGAAGAAACCGGCGCAGCCGCAATACCCGATATCGGGCGCCGAGGTTTGACAACCGGAAACGGGAGCAAGATTGGTTAGCTCCCTCTCTCCGCCATAAGAAGCAAGCGCATATCACCCTGATTGACACGATTAAGACCCTGGTACCCGTCAGCCGTACCGAACTGGAGGTGGCTACCTTTGATACCCAGTTGCTACAAAACCCGGAAATCTCAGGGGTCGAATATCAACAGGGAACCTTGCAAGGCTATCATATACGAGAGTATCTCTTGGAAAAATGGGGACGAAAGTGCGTCTATTGCGGCAAGACTGGAGTGCCGCTTCAGGTGGAACATATCATCCCCAGGTCACGGGGTGGCAGTGATCGGGTCTTGAACCTCACCCTGAGTTGTGAGCGCTGCAATCAACACAAAGGCGATCGGACCGCTACCGAGTTCGGACACCCTGAAATCCACCGGCAGGCGAAGGCATCACTGAAAAGTGCGGCCTTCATGAATTTGGTCCGATGGCAACTGGTTGACCAGTTGGAATGTAACCACACCTACGGCTACCTCACCAAGCAACGACGGCTTGAGGTGGGGTTAGCCAAATCACACCCCAATGACGCCTTTATCATCGCCGGAGGCCGCCAGCAAACCAGGTGTCGACCCTTCATGGTGATGCAACCCCGGCGCAACAATCGAAGTATCCAAATGAATAGAAAAGGATATGGACGCAACATCCGAACACAACGGTACGCCTTACAGCCTCATGACCTGATCTCCTATGAGGGACAGCGGTGCCAGGTCAAGGGGATATTCAACCGGGGGCGCTGGGTGCGCTTGAAAACCCCAACCGGCGCTACCGTTAATACCCAGGTCAAACACGTGAAATTGGTGAGGTATGGCAGCGGCTTGCAGTTCAACTGCCCATACTAAATAACTAACAAACATATGGTGTTCCCACGCCCCCCGTACGCGCTCGCTTACTTAGTTATAGATGATGTCTTATCGGAGGTGTGAGAAAGAGGAAGAAACGCGGTCAGCGATTCATCCCTTCCCTCTCGGAAGGGGTCTTCTCGCTGATATCAAATAAAACAAAAGAAAGACCAGGCATATCCTAAAGGACTCTCTCTTAACATTTGTATAAGTTCTTCGTATTTATTTGCACTCTCTTCTTTCATTCAACCGCACCGCCTCTTTCTTTAAACTAATACTACATTTTTGACATACATATTTACTTCTTTTTGTTCCTTTTTTCTTAAGAATCAGGAAATTGATAGGAAGAAATAACTTACGAGTTCATCTAGAGGGTTTTTCTGGACTTAAAAAAGGAGATAGTCCATCTACAATTTGTTCTATTTTCTCCATCGTATTAACGTTCTCATAGGGCTCCTTTTCACATTCATCATCATATCCAGTAAGATTTAACTGCAAATCGGCTAATTCATTTATCATGGATGCCCAACACAAAGCTGCAGCCATAGGATCATAACCTCCACCACCAAGAACTATCAATTTCGTTTTGTTACTATCCATAACGTTTCTTATCAAACGAGCCACTTCTTGATAGACTCTCTTAGTCAATAAAAGGTGAGACTGCCAATCACGACAGTGTCCATCAACTCCGCTTTGGAATATAATAAATTCGGGCTTGTACGAAGAAACAACAGGTAAGAATATCGACCGAAATGCATAAAGAAACGCATTATCATCTGTCCAAATCGGAAGTGGAACGTTCACATGATAACCATATCCTTCGCCTTCACCGAAAAGATGATCATCATAATAGGGATATAAAGATTCGCCGCTTTCGTGAAATGAAAGTGTAAAGAATTTGGGGCTCTCTTTATAAAAATGGTATGTTCCATCACCAAAATGGGCATCAATTTCAACATATAACACTCGCTGAATCCCAGAATTTAATAAAATCGTCCCTAAGATATTGACGTCGTTAAATATGCAATATCCTCGCGCTTGATCTGGTTTTGCATGATGAAATCCTCCCGAAAGATTCATTGCACATTCTACATCTCCTCTTAATATGGAACGCATCGCTGTAAGCGACCCTCCAGTTGTTAAAAGTGCAACTTCGTAAATTCCTTTATAAGCTGGAGTATCGTGATCAAATTGGCCCTTTCCAATTTCACTAAGTCTCTTAACTAATTCCAAATGATCTTTTGTATGCGCGAGTAAGATTTCATCAGTAGTTGCAGGTTCCGGGTCAATCAATTTGATGTTTGGCATACTAAGAAGTCCAATCTCTTCAAAAAATTCTATACTTTTTAAGTAACGACTTCCTTGAAGAGGATGATTAGGTGGATTTTTAACATTTGAATACTTAGAATTGTAAACGATTCCAAATTCCCGATTCATGGAGTTCTACACGACCTGAAAACAAAAAACAGCGAAAAAGTAGAAAAATAGAGTATGCACCCTGAAATTCACGTTTTTTCATATTCATATGTTGAATAATGCACATAGAGAATAAACAGGAAAACACCAATCAGGACATAATAAAGATGCCAAGCATACAACCACTGCACAATTTCCTCAGGTGCTGTTCTTGGGTAATCCCAGATGAAATATGTTATGATAGCAGTAAACACAGCTGGGAGGAGTACTTCATACCATCCTGGAAGATCTCCAGCCCCTTCACGATATGTTGCCAAAGCTAGGACGAAACCAACATAGAAGAAAATGAGCAAAAGCACGCGTACAAAGGTTATCAGCGATATTCTGTAAGTGAAATCCTCACCTATACTAAGCGGTTCAGTTCTGATGTCAGAAATTAACCTAAATCTTCCTGGATCACCCCAGATCCAGAAAGTTACCCCAATGCAAATGCCAGCAATAATTAGACCGAGTATCATGGTCCTATTCATCTTGTTTTGCCATAATGTATACAACTACGTCCACCACTCAACAACTTTCACTTATAATCAATAAAAATGTTATAGGTTGAAAATTTGAAACAACTATCGATCAAACCATTACAGTCAGTTTTTAAAAAACCATCGCTTTTATGCCATAAGCTTTTTATGGAAGAAGCACAAATTGTTAGTAGTAAAATTAGTGGAGAAGAGGTTGATGGATAGACCTGACGAGTACATTTGTACCAAGTGCGACCACCACTTTCAAGAGGCGGAGTATAAACAATTTGAAGATGAAGATGGACTATTCAAATTACATCCTACATGCCCGAAATGTGGTTCAGCAGAAATCACGCTAAAACAGTGGGTTAAAGAGAAACAGCAAGAATAGTTTAAGACGCTACATAATCTGAGTTTGGTTACTTACACCATCATTCCTAAATGTTATTTTTATTATCCGTTGAGATTTATTAAGAGATTTCAAAAAGAACTATCTGAATAACCTAAGAATGATATTGGCGATGTTCGTGCCCCTTTTCGAAGAGGTCGTATTAACAAAGAGCTTACACTGCAAAATGCTAGAAGTAGCAAGAAAAAGCTATCCGCTGGAAGGATGCGGAGTTCTATTTGGACATATCGATAATAACAAAGCGATAATTCGAGACGTCGTTGAAACCGAAAATAGTGCTGAAAACCCTACTGTGAGATTTTACATCGACCCTGAGTTGTTTTACAAAATTCTTATATCTGGGGAAGAGTCAGGGCTTGAATTCTTAGGTATCTTTCATTCACATCCAGCACAGCCGAATCCATCACCATGGGATCTTGAATACATGAAGTTACATCAAAATGTGTGGATAATAATTCAATCTCTCAACCGAGAGGAGAAGAAAATGAAAATGAAGGCTTTTCAGTGGTATGACGAAAAACTATTTGACGTCAAATTGAAAATAACCTAATCGAAGTTTCGATAACAGAAACATGTCGTTGTACCATTTTAATGATTATAATTGAATTTACGCTATTGCACTGACAGTTTTATATAGAATGTGTGACACATAGGGATGAGCTAAAAAGTGGAAGGACGAATTAACGATGAGTACAAAACGTATTAAAAAACCAGAAGGGCTCGTAAAACACACACATTGCAAAAACTGTGGTGTAGCGGTTCCAGTCGGAAATGAGTACTGCGGTTATGAGTGTGAGGTGGACTATAACAAGTTTAAAAGGCGTCAGCAGTATCAATTGCTCGCAATTATTGCGGCATTAATAGTCGTTGTTTTGTTTGTGTTCCTCACTCGATAAAACTTTCGGCATTCCTTGAGATCCTGTTAAATTCTTTATGGCCTACATAAAACATTTATATGTGAAGATATATTAATGATCGGATTTCAACAGTTATTCATAAAGAGATTTATAGTTATTTAAAATCATTCCATTTCTCATCGTTACTGCACCAATGTCAAATTTCATTGAAGAGATTGCAATTAGGTGGATAGAAATGCCTACTAATGAAAAAATTGTACTCTATGAGGAACCAGGTGGCATTTATCGAGTAGAAGTTGAGTTACCTCTGACTTCAAAGGTGAAGCCAGAAGAATTTCCTGTTCTAAGGGATGAGTTAGATATTCCCTCTTACGTTGATTTAGATTATCTTCCGATAAAGGGCGCATTGGTTATGCTAAAGGCGGCAGAAAAAGCCCATATACTTCATGAAGAGTTTCCTGACATAATAGAGAAAAGAATATCAAAAAAACCCGTGAAGATCCTTATTTTCGGCGGCGGTGCATTTAAACTCCATTGCCCAAGTTGTAATGCTGGCGGTGTATTTGAAAGAGTTCTGCACGACATTGATATTGTCGTACCCAGAAAACAGGGAGGCGAGGTAAGAAAGCTCCTTCTTGCGCTTGGCGATCTTTATGGGACCATGTTTCTGCACTTTATAAGTACGAG
>NZ_JAHPYX010000005.1:0-28296 GCF_019058535.1 Candidatus Borrarchaeum sp. | reverse complement strand
TATGTAGACTATATAGAAGGCATCAAGGGCGTTTCACCACGCCTTAGGGCACTTGTAGAGGTTAAAGTAGACAAGCCCGGTGAAGAGAATGATCTGGAAGTAGACCTTGAATTGATGGGCATGGATGTTGCCAGAGAGGATGAACTCGGAATTGGAAATTTCCGTCTCATTGAAGGCACGTATGATCTGGAAGGAAAAAAGGTTTTCATTCAGCAAAGCACAGCTAACCTTCTTGGCATTGGAGTAGGTGATGAGATTAAAATCGAGGCATTAGAATGGAACACCGACAACGGCGGATCAAAAACTCAAGAGTTTGAAGTGACAGGAATCATTGAGAATGAAAATCGCTTATCATCCAACGACGAAAATGTTCTTATCGCTGGCTTATGGAGGGTGCGTGACCTTACCCGCAGCTCAAAATACGTAACCGAACTAGTAGGAACTTTTGAAGGAAGAGAATTTATCTATAATGTACAAGATACTGATGAAACAATCGTGAGAACAGTAACAATTGGATCAGAAATACAAGAGGCAATAGGCTATGATTATGACGTCACTTTACCGATTACTGACGCAATGCAGCAGCTTGAACAATTTGGCATGTTCACAAGGGTCATGCTCTGGTTGGTTGCGATAATATCTTTGATCATAGTTTGTGTGCTGATGTACAGTTTATTAACTATCTCAGTTGAAGAAAAGACTCACGATTTTGGCTTATTCATGGCGATTGGAGCGAAAAAGACACAGATATTACGCCTCGTCCTGTTGGAAGCAGTGATTATTTCCACCATAGGAGCAGTTTTTGGAGTTATCATCGGATATTTTTTGAGTGTAGGACTCCTCTCTTTCCTAACAGGTGGTGGTGTCGGGATTCCTATGGCAGGTGGTGGCGGTGGGATGGGTGGCCGCTCTAGAGGACTTAGTATTCCTTTAATGCTCGATATTGTTGTTGTGGTACAGACAATAGTAACAAGTGCACCAGCAGGAATTCTGGTTGGTCTTTTACCAATCTTCAGTGGTGTTCTTTCTTTAACTTGTAGATCTCCTAAAACTACACAAACTATGATTACTTACGATTTAGTTGATGTCCATGCTGATCGTGTAACCCAAATGGTCGACGGGAAGATTGCAAATGAGGAAATTAATGACCGAGAGATCGATACAATCTTTTAGTGAGGTGTCATAAATGAAAAAGAAACATGGATTATATCTTATATTAGTCCTTCTTGGAGTGCTGGTTGCTGTAAGCACCTTCTTTCTATTCGAAAGTTACATAATTCCACTAATAGGTAGTGGAACTAGTGGTGAATATAGTAGTGGATCTGCAACATTCAATATTGTTGTTTCGGTACAGACCATAGCAATAAGCTTGGCAGCAGGAATTCTGGTTGGTCTAGTCAGTGTCCTTTATCCAGCCCTTAAAGCTACACAAGTTGATATCGTTGATTCCCTTACGCCTACACGCGTAAGTCACACAAAAGCTCATATGGTAAGAGAGAGAGGCGTTAGTCACCGTTTAATCATGTATGGAATTGTAATTTCGGGCATATCAGCGTTTATGTTCTTCGTAATGCCCAACGCCTTCACTACTGGTAATACAACGACGATGTCGATGTTGTATCTTGGTATGATGGTTAGTTTACTTATTGGGTTTACCTTCATAGGTTTAGGAGCGTTAGTTCCTGGCATAGAAAGGTTACTTACACGCGTAATACGTCCAATCACCCGCCGGATTAATGATATAGTTGCAATGTATCTAAGAAAACATCGGAGAAGAAATACTTTAACAGCAATTATGTACTCGATATCGATTGCATTCATCCTTTTCCTTTCGACGATGCTTACCGTTCAGACAGAGTATAGTGCAACCACTTTACGAGCTGAAATTGGCACAGATCTATCTCTTGTATCAACTACAAGTTCAATTGCAGAGCCTTTCAGGCCTGTAACCAGCGAAACTCCCATCTGGATAAATGATACTGAACTCATACCTAAGATTAAGGAAATAGATGGAGTAGTAGATATCACACGTGTAAGCCATGCAAATCATCCAAATGGATCTTCAACAGTGAGAATGGGTGACCTGATGGAATTTGAAACAGTGAGTGCCAGTGTATATGCCGTAGATGCGAATTTTCCCAATGTAACGTACTTTGATATTGCCAGTTTCACAGCAGGGGACGAATCAGCCTTTGAAACGATTAATAAGGTAGAAAATACTACGATTATATCCGAAGGTGCAGCAAAACGTCTTAATGTTGACGTTGGAGATCATGTGACCATTAATGTACAGAGAAATATTGCATCTGGAACAGAAGTATCAAATATAGTGCTTAGTGTTGTTGCGATAGCTGACGATATGCCAGCCTTCTCCGGTTTCGTTAATTCCGAATCTGGCAGTTCAGATGTATTAGTTTCACAACATACTTATGCGTTAATCTTCGATCTCTATGAGGACCAGGATATCGATAAGACAGATACAAGTGAACTAGAAGATTACGTTGAACCAGTCGAAAGACTGTTAATAAAAACAACCAGCCCTGAGGCTGCCGAGAGTGTTGGTAGGATCTTAACGGCATCTTACGGCGTGAAAGAAGATGTGAATGTTCGTGTAACAGAAGAAGAAATTGAAGAGGCAGAAGAAAGTCTAGAAAGCCTCCAACTATTCTTTACTATAGCTTTAGGGTTTGGAATTATCATTGCATTCTTTGGACTCACTGCTAGCTCTTACTCCACTATCCAAGAATCTATCTCTGAGATTGGGATAATGAAAAGCATAGGGCTAAGCAGCAAACATATTGAAAACGTCTTTATGTTTGAGTCAATTGTACTTACTTTAGCGGCAGGTTTAGCTGGCCTAGTTGTAGGATACTTCACGGGGATTTCATTGATATTACAGCAAGCTATAAACGCCGAGCAAGCCTTACCGTTGTATATACCATGGACTGAACTGGCATTAGTCATCATAGCCTCAATTATCATTGGTGCTATAGGCGCAAGGATACCTTCGCGTACAATCACTAAAAAAACAACAGCCGAAATTTTGAGAATGCGGTAACTTTTTTATCCCCTATTTTTTTTACATTCACTTTTAAGGGCATTTTCAAGTTTCATTCAAGCTAAAAAGAGAGATTTTGTTGCGTGAAATCCACGTTTAATGACGTTCATGATAATGATAAACCCTACTGTACATTCTCCGTTTTGTTGCAATACTAAGTGGATTTTCTTTCGACATACTCTAAAATAATGCGCTTTTTAAAACCTCCACGTTCTACATTCTTTTTCTTTCTCAATTCTTCTATTCGTGTGAATTCTAGGTTTTCAGCATCAATTAAACAATAAATTGCTTCTAGTACATCAATGAGTTCATTAACATCTTGTGATTCCTTGAGCTCAATTGCCTCTTCTAGAATTTTTTCTCTTAATGCTTGGCAATATTCCGCTTTATTTTTCGCAATATGACATTCTGGATGATTCCCTTCCTGTCTTATTATATCTGGTATTTTGTCACGAACGAGTTTATTGAAGTATGTACGCACCATTCGACATTCTCCTATAATGCAATCTATTAGCATTTTAATCGTAAACTATATAACTAAAAAGATATGACAGTGTCATAATAAGGATGAATGTTCTATGATCGTAGCAAATAATATTACAGAATTAATTGGAAAAACCCCAATGTTAAAGATAAACAATCTTACAGGCTCCGATAGGGCTACAGTTTATGCAAAACTGGAGTTGTATAATATCGGCGGTTCGGTAAAGGACAGGATGGCCTTGTATCTCCTAGAATATGCAAATGTAGCAGGTAAATTAAGCAATAGTAAGACAATTTTAGAGGCAACATCTGGTAATACTGGAATAGCGTTAGCAATGATCGCAGCAGCAAAGGGTTACAAAATTGCTATTATAATGCCTGAATCTGTTAGTGTGGAAAGAAGAAGGGTTATAAAGGCTTATGGAGCTGAATTAATACTTTCGCCAGGAGTAAAAGGAACTGGTGGCGCGGTAGAACTTAAGCAAGAGCTACTCAGAAAGAATCTTGGTAAATATATAGATATAGATCAATTCAAAGACCCCGCGAATATATTGGCGCATTATGAAACAACTGGTAAGGAAATTCTCGAACAGACTAAAGGAAAAGTGAATATGATTGTGGTTGGCATTGGGACTGCTGGGACCGGAGTTGGGACTTCTCTGCGTATTAAAGAGCATGATCCAAAGATAAAAATAGTTGGCGTTATGCCGAAGCTTGGCATAAGTGTTCAAGGATTAAGAAATCCAGGAGAGCCCTATCCTACTCAACTATTTAGAAGAGAGTGCTTCGACGATATTGTTGAGATATCGAAAGAAGAGTTACCTAAAACTTTCGAGATCGCACGGAAAGTCGCGAAGGAAGAAGGTCTCTTGATTGGTTTAAGTGCAGCATCAATCATGTATGTCGCACTCCAGAAAGCAAAGGAGTTAGGGGGAGGTAAGACAGTTGTTGCGATATTACCCGACGATGGTATGAAATACCTTAGTACATCTTTATTTGAGTGAGATATCTAAAGTTAAAGATGGGAGGTATTTGACAACAAATTTATTTGCTTTAATGAAAAATTATAGTTGTCATAATTTAACTGAAAGGATGATCCAGATTTTAACTAAACTATGTTGGAGGGGATCTTTGTGAAAGTAGTGTATATGGACAACGCCTCTACAACTCCAGTTGATCCAAGAGTCGCGGAGGTAATGCATGATTACTTTGTCACGCATTTTGGTAACGCCTCAAGCATTCATGAATTTGGTCGTGAAGCTCGTGAGGCAATTGACAACGCTAGGCAAGTTGTAGCTAAAGCCATTGGCGCTGAGGAAGAGGAGATCATTTTCACTTCTGGAGGTACTGAGGCTGATAACCTTGCTTTGAAAGGCATTGCATTTTCCGATGAATATGAAGGAAAACACATCATCACGAGTGTCATTGAACATCCTGCTATTTTGAAAACTGCGAAATTCCTAGAAAAACAAGGTTTTGAAGTAACGTATCTGCCAGTTGACAGCGAAGGATTAGTAAGCGTAGAAGATGTCCAAAATGCCATTAGACCCGATACCATTTTAATTTCTGTAATGTACGCAAATAACGAGATTGGCACAGTTCAGCCACTTGAAGAAATTAGCAAACTTGCAAGGGAAAATAATATTGTTCTTCATACAGATGCAGTTCAAGCTATTGGAAAACTTGACGTCGATATCAATAAATTAGGGGTCGATTTGCTGTCGATGTCATCTCACAAAATTCATGGTCCTAAAGGAGTAGGTTTCCTCTATATTCGCAAAGGCACAGTTATCGAGCCACTTTTACATGGTGGAGGCCATGAGTATAACCTTCGGTCAGGTACTGAGAATGTTCCAGGGATTGTGGGCTTTGCAAAAGCAATGGAATTGGCAACTACCGAGTTAGATAAAAAGGCAAACTATATGATGCAATTAAGAGATAAACTAATAGATGGCGTCTTACAACGTATAAAAGGGTCATATCTTAATGGACATCGTACAAAAAGGCTACCAAATAATGCCAATTTTCGGTTCGATCAAATCAATGGTGAAGCCTTGATTTTAGATCTTGATATGAACGGCATTTCAGCATCAACAGGCTCTGCTTGTTCATCACATGAAACTGATCCGTCACATGTTCTTCTTGCGCTTGGTTTGTCCCATAATGAGGCAGAAGGCTCTCTAAGGTTGACATTAAGTACTGAAACAACCGAAGCTGATATTAATTACGTGCTTGAAGTATTGCCAAACAGCATTTCCAAATTGCATGCGTTGCATCCACGCGTATCTAAAACTGAATTTGAATAACTCATTCCATTTTGTAGTTTAACTGGCAAGGAGATCACTCACCATTGCTAAACCCGTTTAGATGCAATCTAAGTTACTAAAAAACCTATCGTAAGCGTATAATTCCATTACAGAGAACTTCAGCTTCTGTTGAAATTTGATAATATGACAACTTTTATAACCTTCTAGCATTTTACTTAGACGAAAATGTACCTTTAAAGCATTTTGAGTGCTAGATCTCCTTACGATGAGCACAAATTCGAAACAAAAATATTGTTATAGAAAACGTAAGCTTCCGAGTACGATGCTCTTGGTTATATCGATAGCATTGTATTGATGGATAAGTATTTAGCATGTTCGTTAATGTTTCAGAATGAAAACAGGATGGAGTGTATGATTTGTCTGAAGTTTACTTTGCATCTGCAACCTCATATTTTCCATGGCAAAATATGAAAATATCCTTAGAACATCTATTCGACCTATTAAAGATTCCACAATGGATTCCTGAAAGAATACGAGTTGGTGTCAAATTTGAAACTGGTCATGAAGATTGTACTCGTTATTTATCTCCGCTATTTGTAAGGACAATGCTTGATGAGTTTACTAGACTCCATAAACCACCTATTGGCCTTGATTCAATAAACCTCTGGAGAGGAGGAAGGCGATACGATCCAGCGGGCTGGGTTGACAAATGCCGGCATCATGGTTTTTCTATGGAGACATTAGGGACTGAAATATTTTTAACTGAGGGCTATACTGGTCAGGATAGCAAGACTTTGATGAACAAATTGGGCAAAAAAATTCGCGTTTTGGAAATTGGTGCAACGGTTACATATTGCCAATTATTAGTGATGCTAACCCATGTTACGGGGCATCCTTTACTCGGCTTCTACGGGGCAATCGCCGATCTGGCTTTAGGATGTACTGCTAGAAAAGGCAAAATGCGCATTCATGAGGACCTTCTACCAACTGTAAACATGGAAAAATGCAACTTGTGTGGCTTATGTGAACGAATGTGTGAATGGGACGCAATCAAAGTAGCTGAAACTGTAGTTATTGATCCAAAAAAATGCGTTGGGTGTGGAAAATGTATAGTCAAATGCCCACGGGTGGCAATAGAAGTTACATCAAATCAAATAAGGGATTTTCAAATAAAGGTAGCGGATGCGGCGTCATTTATCGTCCAAGCAATGGACAGTAATATCGCCTACTTCAACTTTCTAATTGATTGCACGCCTCATCCTGATTTTGATGCAAACTCTGGCATTCCATTTATTCCAGACATTGGTATCTTAGTGTCGAAAGATCCTGTAGCTATAGATAAAGCAACCCTTGATCTTGTCAACAGAGTACCAGGTGTGAGAGGTTCCGTAGCTGAACAGTTTAACGTATTGGATAATAACACAGAAAAATTCAAGGCCATTAGCTTTGCTGGAGCAGCGGATCCAATGGTCCAGATTACCTCTGCTGAAGAACTTGGTCTCGGAAGCACAAAGTATGAATTAATTGATGTATGGGAACTAGAAAATGAGTAGACAAAAAGTTGTTTTGATTGAAAAATACTCGCAAAAATATCTTTTATAATGTATGATAATGATATAGATCAAAAAAGAGGGTGGTAAAAATAGACACCGTTCCTAAAAAAGATATTACTGTGGAAGTTCCCCTATTCAAAGAGAAGTGGGTTAGAAAACTTATGGTATGCACTCTACACGATCTTGGTGTAACATGTCCAGGTATTTGTTCACATCAAATTCCTCCAGGAATAGGAGGACGACACTGTGGCACATTGAGTCGTGTACTTCATAAAGGCACAAAATCCATTTTGAGAACACTTAGCAAATTGGCAAAATTAGGATATGTGGATATTTTGGAGATTTCAGCTGGTGAAGGTAGTAAAGGACAGTTAAGAAGGGCGATTCAAAAGGTTTATAGATTAAGTGAGAAGGGCAAAGAAAAGGCAAAAGAATTTGATGATGAATTTGAATACAAAGACTTAATATAGATACGGAAGATAGTAGATATGGGTTTCCTATGAATATAAAAGAAAAAATACTTCAGGAATTGAAACGACGCCATTTGGCATTAGTAAATCCTCGAGAATGGGTTAGTATAAATGAGATTTCCTATCTCTTCTCATTTTATGTTATTACTCGTATGATAGAACCTGAAGATGTCATAGAGGCACTCAAGGAACTCATTGAAGATAAAATAATTGTTGAAAAGGATAATATGCAATATTTCCAATTAGCAAATTATGAGGCTTTTATTAAAGAAGTAGAAAACCTCTGGAAGCAAAAATCAAAAATAAGACGTTCCGTAGTACAAAAGGAATATGATGATGAAAAGAGATCATGCAATCTCTAATGATAGATTTTTTGTCAAGCTATTAATTTCTTTATAATAAGAGAACTATTCACGAACGATATGTAATAACTTGAAGACTTGATAGAGGTGTAATTTAATGAGTACGAAAGAAGAAAAGGAAAAGAAAGCAGAAGAAGTAATTGAGAAGATTTTGGGATATAGAGAAAAAGGCGATAAGAGAGCCGAACTTAAATATGTTGCAAAGTTACGTTCCCCCATTTTAGCTAGGTTCAGAAACATCAAACATAAAATTGCAGTCATGTCCGGTAAAGGAGGCGTTGGTAAGACCACGGTAGCGACAAATTTGGTTGCAGCGTTTAAAGCGGAAGGCTATAACTGTGGCATCTTAGATGCCGATGTTCACGGCCCTAATGTCCATAAAATGCTGGGAGTAACGGAAAAATCTCCATCATTTAAAGGACGGACATTTTATCCCCTTGAAAACGAAGATGGCATTAAAGTATGGTCGGTAGCATTGTATTGGCCAAGTGAATCAACACCTGTTCTTTGGCGCGGTCCATACAAAACGAGAGTAATCAAACAATTCTTGGCCGCTGTAGATTGGGGACCCTTGGATTTTCTAGTAGTTGATCTTCCCCCTGGAACAGGTGATGAACCCCTCACAATAGTAGAAAAAATACCAGACATTGATGGAGTGGTCATAGTTTCTACCCCTCAAGAGGTTGCTCTTTTAGATGTCAGAAAGGCTGGGGTGATGTTAAAAGAGAAGAATGTGAGGCCTTTGGGCATTATTGAAAACATGTCAGCTCGTGCGATCTGTCCTCATTGTGGTGAGATACTTAAATGCGCAAATTGTGGAAATGAAACGATTTTATTTGGAGAAGGTGGCTCAGAAATCGTTGCTGAAGAACTAGAAGTGCCATTTCTTGGAAGCATACCCGTTGATCCTCGTATAAGAACTTCTGGAGATGAGGGTAAACCTTTTGTCATCAAATATCCTGATAGTGAGGCCGCAAAGAAGTTTAGAGACATTGTTCGAAGAATCGAAGAAGAATTAAGTATTTCGAACGACACAACTGAATCTCAAGAAACTGAAGCCTGAGGTGAATATTTAATGCCTGATGAAATCTCTTTAGACGATATTGTTCTTAAGGTAGCTGAAAGGTCGACAAAAGCACTGGAGAAATTAATCTTTTCTCTTGCTACCCCAGAAGAGGTCTCCGAAGAAATAACAGATATCGATGTGTCGGGATTGCTAGAGAACAATTGGGCAAAATTTACTTCGGATCCGAAGTATCACTACCATCTTGAGATTCTACAAACAGTATTAACTCTTAAAGATCAGTTATTGGATCAAGTACAAGAGATGGGTATTGATAGCATAAAATCAGATTTAGAAGTTCTAGATTTTGCACGAGAAAAAATTGCCAACAAGTGATTATGAACTGAAAAGCCTTTGAGAGGTCATCCTTCTCTTTAAGACAAGTTTCTTGAATTACCGTTTTTGGCCTTTAATTTGTTCTAGCAATTTGTCTTGTTAGAACCTCTCTTAGAATCATCTCTATAGGCATTATCACCCTTTTGACGGTTTCTGGTCGAGATTCTTTTTTAAGACGACCGTTATCAGCTTTTACTCTAGACGTGCTATCAGATTTCAGTAGTGTAACCAAATCGTTTTTTGCATCCATACAACTCATTTCAATAATGCGTGAATGCGCGTCTCTCATTCGTTCGCTCCATCCCGTCTCAACAAGTAACTCCGATATCTGACTAACTGGGGTACGTACCTCCGTTGGAAGATCCATTTTATTCAAGCAGATCACGAAAGGCACGTCTTTAAGACCGTAGCTGTCGATAAATTCTGTGAGTTCCGTTAAGGCGCTTCTATTAGCCTCAAACTGTGCGCTTGTAGAGTCTAATATGATAATAAGTCCTTGGACGCCGCTTGTGACCACCTCTCTTTGTGTTATGTGGCGAAGTTGACCAGGGACGGTATAAATATGTGCTTTCAAGCGATCTTTGCCAGTCAACGGGTTATAACCAAAACCGAACACTCCGCGATCAAAAAACAATGTTCTCTTAGTTGGATCCTCAAGTGTGAGAAAGCTGTAAACGCGCTCTGGATCTTCTAAGGTTTTTAAAACTTTGAAGATAGTGAGTGCCATTGTCTTGCCTGCCATAGAAGCACCCCAGAACACTAGTTTAACTACTGGGACTTCATCAAAATCCTTTTTAAGATGTTCCAATGGTTTTCTGCCTCCAGTTCCTAAATATGGTTCTCTTGGAGAATTATGAGCCAATTATATGGTGTCTTGTCTGTTTTCAAATTTGGAGGATATTGCTGGGCTATTAACTTTTAAACTGCTATAAAAACTTTAAGATAAAAAACTCAGCATTATTAGTTTTGTTTAGAAAAGAATTTCCTGACAACTTTTCCTCTTCACCTCTCCCCATGTTAGTACATCCGTCTTTTCCATGATTCCAACTTTGATAAGATATGTTGAATTGGGAATATTAACTCAGTGTTTTTATTCATTGCAGAATTGTAAGATCACTCAATTTGGATTCGGTTGCATGACACATTGTCGCTTTAAGTAGAGAAAAAGCACATTTTTCCAGTTATAGCATAATATATTTCCCTATCGGTAGTATCCGTGGATAAAATCGCTTAAAAACGGGAATGAATGACAGATAGAGGGAAGAGAAAGGTCATAAACACATATGGATGCATGGGAACATTTATAATTTCTCACAGGTACTCGGTATTTTAATTAAAGTTAGTTTATTTTGATGTTTTCGCATTACATTCGTAGAGATTTTGATTAACTCATGTAGATAAGTATTTTACTCGTTAATTCCTATGGATATAAATCTTTTAGAACCTTCCCCAGTTAGCAGGTGATACAGATGTACGGTCCATCATGGAGAATGGATGAGATAATTAAGAACAAAGAGAATTTACTTAAAGAGAGTATTTTCTATGTAAGAAATAGAAAAGATGCACTTTCTGAAGAAATTCAGAAACTTAGCGAACGTGATAAGATGATCCTTCCACATATCCGCGATTTAGACATTGATCAAGTTATTAATGAGTTTATTGATGTCTATCTGAGCGGATTAATTGATATAGCTTGTGAGTCAAAAGATGTTGAAGAATTCACTAACAAAAGTAGCGAACTTATTTCCAATATTGAACTACAGTTTAACAAAAAAAAGATTGGAAAGCCTGTCTCAAATCTAGCGATAGATATCAGTATGGCGTTGGTTAACTTTGGAATGGGTATAGAATATCGTTTTTCGCCAAAAGAATCTGGAGCGCGACATTTGATTTGAGGGCTATAATCTTATTTAACTTAATTAATAGGAATTCATTTTGGAGGAATGTATTTTGAATTTCCGCGGAATAATTGACATGGACAAATACGAACAAATAGTTAAACAATTCACAGATGAGCTTGAGAAAGTTGGTATTACTCCTTTAAATCAGGACGTCCTAGTAACCGTGCCAGTTCAGTCGTTCAAAGCATTTTTTTCAGCCCTTCCTCTTATTGATGCATTAAATAAGTCTGGGCTAAAAGCGAACTTAAAGACAGTTCGAAAACCTGAAGAAACGAAAGAAGAAAAAAAGAGAATAGAAAAAATGAGCGAACATGGTAGTATAACCGAGGATTCTTTCTATGAAAAGTATGCGGATCGCATCGGAACTGATCTCATTACGCAAATGCGCGATTTAGGAGGAGCGGGCGCACCCATGGCTTCCTCAATGTTTGGGGGTGGAAAGAAAGTACGTGTTGAAGAAGATGAATCTGATAAAATATATACTCTTTTAACATATGTTTGGGAACTTATCGATAAATATATCGAAGTATGTGCAGGAGGCTCATATGATTACGAACATGAGCAAAAATTTGGGACGATTATGAATCGATTAAATCCATACTTTGCAGAAAAAAATGAGAACCCTCTTGAAAGTTGGGCTCGCGCTCCCCACATTATTTTAGATTTCGATGGTGATGCCTTTAAAAGTGTTCGAGGTTCTCCAGAAATTATACTAAAAATAGATAGTGCTGATTCGTGGGTTACATTATCAAATGTAGAAGATGATTTAGAAAAAGTATGTTTTGAGATCATAAGAAGTGGGTTTAATCTTCCTCGGGGAGGAGATACACTTATCATTCTTCCGAATATACCTTCCGAGAAACGTCGCAAAAAACCAAAAGAAGATTATCTTCAAGCGTATCTCCAAGCCTATAAACTGGAAGATGTTTCTTTTAAGCGGGGACGAATCGCGAGCATTTTAACACTTAACACAAAAGAGCACCCAAACGATCCTGCTGATAAAGTATGGTCTACAATTCAAGCATTTTGGGGGCTAGAATTCTCAAAATATGTTCCTCAAGAACCATTTAAACGTTATAAGATTTTCTCTGCTGTATCCGGTATGAGATACAAAGCGCGGTTACCTCATGCAATTTGTATCTTCAAGGGAGAAGGATATTTTGGAAAGGATATTTTCGGTGAGATTATTGGATATCCTACACCAAACTTAAAGACGAAATGGACAAGTACTCTTCAATTAATATCAAAACTTAAGTGGTATCCACAGTCAAGTGAAGATGATCGTGAACCTTTGATAAGATTGGGCTTGCAGGAAATTTTACCGATTTCAACGTTCTTACGAGTGTGTGGCATTGATTACAAGAACATGCGGAAGAGAAACGAGTCCATCAAAGAAGTTCTTGAAAAAGCAGAAAAACTTGAGGTGACCGGACAACCAATCGATGGAGTTGCCACAAACCTAACAGTTTCTCTTGGTAGGCGAGAACTCAGGAAAAGCGACTCTGAAGCTATATGGCCAGGAATGTTTGCCAACTTTCCTGGTGGAGAGGTTTATTTCACGCCAGAATCGCTTTCAGGCGTCTTCGTGTCGGATGAAGTGATATCTATCGATAGTAGTTACGTTCTTGAGTCACCTCTCGTAATAAAGATTGAAAATGGGCATTATACGGAGATAACAGGCAATCAACAGATCCTAAATATCCTCTTAACTGAGAAAGAAAAGGTCAAGAAAAGAATCACACATTTAGAAGAAAAACTGGCACTGCCAAATGAGGTTCTGCAATTGTACAAAGACAATCTCGATCGAATCGGTGAGTTCGGTATTGGCACGAATCTCAATGCACAATTGCCCAGTAGTTACCTGATAGAAGCCGAGAAGGCTGGTCGCACTATACATCTTGCACTAGGGTCTGGCTATGAGCCCGATAGGGCAACTTTGTATCATTGGGATGCTGTTGCAGGTCATCATCAAAAATTAACCCTCACGGCGTTAACAAGCGACGGTAACGAAATCCCTATCTTAATTGAAGGAGAATGGAGCAAAGAATTAGAAGAAGAGGAAACTTAATTACGCTTTTTTGTATTTTTTCCGATGACTTCATCCCAAAGGCTTTTTCCAAAGCCCTACTTTCTCGAAAAATTTATCATACGCGATTAAAATTACTAACCAAAGTCCTTGAAATATGAACGGGATTTTATTGTAAAAATGATCACTTTCATTGAGGATATTGCCACCTAAATAAATGTAATATACGTAATAACTCAAAAGCGCTAATATAAAAACCAAAAGAGTTCTCATAAAGATATTAAATCGTTTATCATATTCGTGAGGCCAATTACCGCAGTAGAAAGCCCAGAAATATATCCATGATATTATGAATATTGAAAAGTTTGCAGCATTTCTTAGATACCAATCATTACTAGGACTCTCCCATAGAAACCAAGACTGGGTAGATGCTAATGCAAGAATTGCATAGAAAATATAGCCACCAATTAGGCAAATTGAACTTGCTAATATTCCTTGATATGGTTGATTTTTTATTCTCTCAATTGGCCAATTTTCCCATAGTAT
This sequence comes from Candidatus Borrarchaeum sp., assembly GCF_019058535.1. Taxonomy (NCBI): domain Archaea; kingdom Promethearchaeati; phylum Candidatus Borrarchaeota; class Candidatus Borrarchaeia; order Candidatus Borrarchaeales; family Candidatus Borrarchaeaceae; genus Candidatus Borrarchaeum; species Candidatus Borrarchaeum sp. The sequence continues at coordinate 14,231 of NZ_JAHPYX010000005.1, read as the reverse complement.
ACCTAAAAACAGCGTAACTGCTAGGGCGCTGTAAAGATACCCAATAAAGGCGTTAAGACTTATAACTTGTTTAAATTCACCATTTGCGATTTGTGCCGGGAGAACAAACCAAGCATAGGTTAAAACTAGAAGAAAAGTGCACCATAAAAACTCAAGAACTCTTATTTTGTATTTATTAAGCTCGTTTAAAGGCCAATGTCCCCAAAAAAACGACCACAATAAGTAGATGAAAATGCCTGTCGATGATATGAAAAATAAAGAAGTATCTTTCACTTTATTAAAAAGCGAGCTAATTTCACCCCATACTAATGTAATATATGCAATAATTACAAACATAACCACAATATTTGCGGTGAAAAGAGCTAACCCTGTCTCTTTTTCTCTTATTTTTAATTTAGTCTTTAGAAACTCTTTGAATTCCATCTCTGGATCAATGAATTGGAGATAGAGGATTATTGATAAAATAAATAAAAAGATGTAGTTGAGGACAAGATCAGCGGAAGCCTCTTCATACAAACGGAAAGTTTTCCAAATAAAAAACTCGCCTTCGGGATCGATAAAAAGCCACCAAATAAAAAGCGATAAAGCGAATGTAAATACGAAAGCTAAAATTGATGTAATAATGGGATTATATCGTGGGATGATCTCAGTTTCTTTTTCTGTTGATTGAAATGCCATTCTTGTCATCCTCGAATTTCTTAGTCATTGAAAAGGTTATAGAAGTTTAATTTTCAAATATTTCGTATTTCCCAGTATTTCCAATATCTACTTATATTTCATATTCTTCGGGCTGTAATGAATAAGCACTACTAAGTTAAAAAGATGAGTGAAGTTCAAAAAAAATGGAAGAAAGACTGTTGTGTTCCTAAATCGCCTTACTTTTCGCGGTGTATCCCGATAATAACTCACTATTTATCAGTTCTATCAAATGGTCATTTGTCGACAGGATTCCTGTTAGATCTCTTCCTTTTACTGCTGGCGCTATGAGAACTTCTTCGCTATCTCGCGAAATTACATAGATCTTCGGATCAGGATAGTTTCTAACTCGGACATTTCCACGCTCTTGAAGTTGCCCTGCATCTTTCATATTAGCTTCAGCTAATTCTGTAACACATGTGACACGTATCGTTTTCTTAATATTTGATAAAGAATCTACTGGTATATCTTCAAATTTTGGCGTTACTAAAATGAGATTTGCTTTTGTTCTGTCTATAATAGCCTTTATGTTTAAAAGGATATTTGCATCCCCAACCACACGGTATGTCTGTTCAACTGGCAAAGGTTCTGCTTTTCTTGAAAGTTTTTGAATTGTGCCTAGCACACGGGCTGCCTTATTGCTTGCGGCTACCGCAGCTTCTAGTTCAGACGGGATTACATTGACCACTTCAGTTAATTCTTTTTCGATTCCTTCGACTCGATTAGTGACTATTTGGAGCAGTTCATCTTTGTGGGTAACTACAGTGCCTTCATAGTTCTGAATTTGTGAAGAAGTTGTCTCAGATAATTTTTCATTAAGTTGTTTTGTTGCTGTTTCGACTTCTATGCCTAAATTCTCCAGAAATTCATTAATGTTGTCAATACTACTATATATGTTCTCGCGGTATTTTGTAGTTTGTACAGAGAGTAAATTAGAGAAGGATCCCTTAAAATCAACAGTTCCTTCAAGGATCGTTGTTGAAGGCCTTGATAAGAGTTGATCCAATCTTGTGATTATCTGCTCCAGTCGAGTATCAAATTTTGCAAGATAATCTTTCCCGCTGGCTATAAGTGCGTCTTTTAATTCGTCTACCTTTTGTTTTACGGATGTATTCGCTTGATCCAATATCTTATCGAATTTAGTTAGTATCGTCTCAATATCTCCAGTAATTATCCCCTCTTTCTCCCCTAAAACGTCAAAAATGGTCTTTTTGATCTCAGAGATCTCGGAATCTGCTTCTTTGACTTTTTCATTTACGCTAACGGAAAGTGTATCAAGTTCTGTTGTAACCTCTTTAAGTTCCGTGGCTCCTTCTGTAGTTTTTTCTAACTTTTCAAGAAGGGCTTTTGCTTGAGGTTCAAACTTTTGTATGATATTCGAGTCAAGTTCAGCTAAAGTTGAAGCCGATTCATCTAATGTCCCTGATAGTTTGTTTAGCATATCTTCTGTCTCTGAAAGTTTGGTGTTAAGTGTTGAATTAAATCCCGATACTTTTTGAATAGTTTCTTCAAGTACATTCAATACAATCTCTGATAGATTCTGTTTCAACTCCATCAGATGTGATGTCGAAGCACCTATCTTCTCCTCAGTTATTTTTTCAATTAAAGTTTCAACAGATTGTTCAGTTTCCGTTTTTCTTGTATTAATTTCGTCTTCAGCTTTTTCTTGTAACGCTGAGTTATTGCGTTCTATCTCTGCTCCCTTTTCGTTTAGGATAGTATTCGTATTCTCTTGTAGAGAATTTAAATTGCTTTCATTTATTTCTTTAAGAGAGTTTGCTAGAGACTCAACATTCGTTTTTATCGTGTTGAGCAGTGAATCCTGCGCTGTTATCTCTTCAATGGTTCTTGTAGTTGTATTCATTTTATGTTGTATCAAAGTAGATACAATCTTTTCTTCGTATTGAGAAAATGACTCGTTGAACTGTTCTACCCAACTATTGCTGGATTCGTGATTCGCGTCTCGAAGATTTTCAAGGATTTTAGTGAGGGCATCGCGTAAATTGGTCGTAAGTTCCTTCCTTTCATTCATGTTTGACTTTAATTGTGAATCTATTTGTTTTCCAGCCGTTTCTAAACTCTTAGTGTTTATAGTAGCTGTTTTTTGAATTTCTTCAAAAGCAGTTTTAGCCTCATTAAGTTTCTCGGTGAGTACTTTTCCAGCAGTATAGGTCATTTCATTGATCGCTTCTTTATTTTCTTCCAATCTGAGCACAACAGATTCTTTAGCCTCTGAATTATTGGTTTTTAAACCATTAGTGAAGCGTTCTAACGCATTCTCTATCTCTTTTTGAAAAGCACCTTGGAAGGTGGATGCAAAGTTTGAAACGATTGTTTCATAGGTTGTGTTCATTTTTTCAAAATTGGATTCGGCGTCTTTTTCTATGGTCTCCACTCTGTATGTCATATTTCGGCTAATATTATCCAATAGGGATGATACTCCCACCTCATACGCATCAGTATTCGTGTTTATTACATCTCTGACCTGTGCCCTCAATGACTGCAATTCCCCCTCCATTGATGCCAATTGATCCATAAATTCCTCTAATCCTGCCTTGCGCAAGCCGAATAAACTGCTGGCTTTTTCTTCGGTCTTCGTTTTTAAAACTTCAACGATAGACAAGAGTCGTCCAGAAGTGTCCGCGAAGCGTATGTCAAGTTGACTTATTCGATCCTTATGCTCCTCTAACTCTTTCTCGATGACATTTGGTACTTCATCTCTTATTCCCATGCTTTCTGTGAGCAGATTGTCGATGAACGTTTTCATAAGTTCCATATTTTGCTTTTTTGACTCCTCCAGTTGTTTAAGCACATTTTGAGAGGTTTCCTCAATATGGACCGCAGTTTTTCCTTTTACATCTGTGAACTGCTTGTCCATATTTTTATTGCTAACCGAGAACATCTCTAAAAGATCTGTCTGGGTCTTTTCATTTGATTCTTTTAGTTTTCCGTGTTCTATATTGAATTGTTCTTTAATTTGTTCTTGTGTTGTATCTATAGTTGTATTCGCTTTTGTGATCATTTCTGAGAGTGCTTCATCAATTTCTTTAACTATAGTTTGATTAGCATCTTTGACTTGTGAAATTGCTTCTTTTAATTGATCAGTTGTTTTTGTTAACAGGTCAGCATCCTTTTTTTCACTTTCTTCTAAAGTTTGAGAGATTAATTCCATATTTGCTTTAATTTCTGTGGTTATTTTTTCCTGGTTCTCTTCTGTTAACCTCGTAGCGTCATTAACAGAATTTTCAATAAGTACGTTCGTAGAAACAATACTATTATTCACAACATCTGATAATTCATATGCAAGAGTACTAAATCTCTCCTGTAAACGAGTGCTACCTTCAAAGAATTCTTCTAACAGTTGCTCCATCGATTGTCCAACAAGTTCGTTTACCTTACTTTTCGCATCTTTAATTGTTTGTGAAACCACATCTAAAAGCTCTTTTTGCGTTGTTTTCGCGTTTGAGGCATGTGACTTCAAGAGACCATCAAAATCACTTTTTAGTGAACTTATCTCAGTTAACATTTTGTTAAGGTTCTCACTAATTTCTTCCTTTAACTGGTTCATCTTTGCAACAATATCGTCTCTCTCTGTATCTACAAATGTCTCTACTTGTGTATTAAACGCTTCAATCTGCGTTTTTATTACTTGATCAAGTGAAGTTACGGTATTACCAGCAACTTCAATTTTTGTTTTGATTATTTCAGCAAAAGATGATATTCCTTTTTTCGTTTTGTTTATAATTTTCGTATTTTTTTTCTTTAGGTCCTTAATAACAGCCTTAACTTCAGCGAGTGAACTTTTTAACATACCACTGCTTTCATCTTTGAAGGTCGTGAGTTTAGTATCTATATTTTGGAGCTGTTCATTAAATGAATTGGAAATATTAGAAAGAAGTGTATTGAGTTTTTCCTTAAACGCGTCAATAGATGAAATCGTAATGTTTTCTGTTTTTTCTTTAGCATCCGTAAATCCAGTTGTATAAACCTGAGTTAGGTTGGTCAGCGTTTCACTAGCATCTTTCTTAAATTTTTCAACATCCTCTACATCTGTCTCCTCAGTACTTTCAAGAAGCTGTTCGCTCTTTTCTTGGAAGCGTGTAACGTTTGCTTTCCAATCATTTATTTGTTCTCTAATGGCTTCTGCCAATTGTTCGTTTAGTGTCTGCATTTCGACTTCAAATTCGTTTGAAGTATTATCTAATGCATCAAATAATGTATCTTTAAGTCCGGTCAACGTCTCTTCAAACGCGGTATAATTATCTTTTAAGGTGGTTGTTATTGTTTCTCTATTTTGATCCGCATCAGATTTGACGTGCTCGCCGAAATCCATTGAAATTGAATCAATCTGTTCTTTGGTTACATCAACGTTTTTCTTGAATTCTTCAAGATGTTCATTAATTACTGCAGATGTAGATTCCTGGAATCCTTGAAGTTGCGATGACAACGCGTTCTTGACTTCATTCCATTTAACTGTTATCTCGTCGCGTACATTTGACAGTCTTTGCGTGAGATCTTCTTCGACTTTTTCGCTTAAAACGATTCGTGGTTCCATAGCTACCAGAATGTCCACTTTACCTGGAATCCGACGTATTAGCCCCTTCTGTTCAAGTGCGATCAAATTACTTTGTATTTCTGGAAGAGGGTCTCCTGTATAAAGAACTAATTCCTCTAATGTTTTCGCTCCTAAACCAACGATTGTTTCGTAAATTTTTCTTTCAATTTCATTGAGCCCGATTAATTCGTACACTTCTTCTGCATTAAGCATTATCCAATCTCCTCTTATTTGCTCATTTCTCGTGAAATTTCATCAATTGATTTCTTAGCATCATTAAAATCTGTTTGAACTGGTTTCTTCAGGCGATCTAGTTCCTTACCGATCCGTTCCACACTATTAGAAAGTTCCCGTAAGGATCGTGTCAATGAATTTAATTCTTCTTTCAATTTGTCTTTATCTTCATTTATTGCTGATGAATAAGTGTTTGTTAGATCTGTAAGTTCTTTCTTCGTCCCCTCTTTTTGCCCCTCAAGTGTCTTGGACACATTTTGACTCATTTCGGTGTTAAATCTATCCAGTTTTTCGGTCTCAGCTAGAAGAACATCCAAGAGTCCCTTCTTAGAATCTTCAGCTAAAGATGTCAATTTAGAGATGGTGTCTTCTAATTGAGAATTCAATTTTTCCTTTGTTGTGTCCTGCATGTTTGCATTTGCCGTGGTTATACTATTAATCCACTGAGAAACCTGTTCTTTCATCATATCGCTATGTTCTCTGGTGGCGTCGCTATGTTCCTTTGTAGCTTCATTATTCTCTTTTAGTGCATTACTATGGCTTTCGGAGATAGTCTTTAGCTGAATTCTAATGCTGTCATTAATATCTTTGTTTATTGTATTTACTGTAGTATTCATAGCATCATCACTATTTTTAAAGCGGTCATTAATTTTCTCTTTGATCACTGTTAGCGCTTTAGATACATCTGTAACTGTTCCATTCAAAGCATTTGTAAGATTGTCATTATGAGTTGTCGTTTCCGATTTGTAATTCTCCGAAATACTTGTTAATTCCTGAGCAACAGTTTTTTCTAACTCTTCGGTAGCGTTTATGAAATTATTTTTATGAGAATCCAAGGATTCTGTCATATTTGTCTGTAGATCGGTTGTTGTCGCTTCATGGGTTTGTTTTTGTTCGTTTAATGAGTTAAGCGTATTTTCTTTGAGCCCATTCATTTTAAGTTTAAAATCTTCCATGGCTTTCATTAGGAATTCTTCAGTTTCTGCCTTAATCTTCTCTACGTTATTTTTGTGGGCTGAAAGAGTGTTATCTACTATTGTTATGAAGTCCCCTTCATAAGATTCGCAGACTTCTGCTACTGTAGCAATATTTTCTAAAAAGGCTGTTCGCATTTGCGAGTTTAGGTCGTGAATTAGTTCCTCGATCCGTGTTAAGATATCTTTAATGCCTGTTTGCATCTGATCTTGGGTAACTTCAATTGTACCTTCAATATTTTCAAGACTTTTAACCAACTTTTCACTGAAAGCTAATTCAAGTTCTTCTTTCTTTTCGGCAAATTGCTGTTCTTGAAAACTCATTAACTCAAAGGCTTTTTTCATCATGCCGGTTTCTAATTGGGTTTTCACTTCACCTATTTTTGTTTCGAGAATATCTGAGAGAAGGCTCTCCACTCCAGCAATAACTTCATTATATGTTTCCTTATGTGTTTCAAAAGTTTGTGATGAGTCTGCTTTTGTCTTTTCAATACTTGTAGAAAACTGAGATCGCTCGTTTTCAAGAAGACTTTGCAGAAGTTCTTTGATAGAATCTGCTTGCTGCATAAGTATGTTTATAGATTCCATAATCAGAGTACTCGATGCATTTTTTTTGCCTTCAAGCATCTCTGAAAACTGAACAGATTTCGCCTCTAACTCGTTTATCAAGTTTTCTCGCGTATCATTAAAATTAGTCGAAAGTTCTGTGTATTTTTGCGTCAATTGTGTGCTTATTCCTTCGTCATGATTCTTGAGGAGTTCTGTAGAAGTCTCATTAACATTCTGAAGTATATCTACTATTTTTTGATGGAGTTGGTCATTAATTTGATTCTGTGTAGTTAGAAATTCACCAAATTTCTCTGTTGCTTCTTGTACCATCCCTTGTGAATCATTTTTCATCTTTGTAACATTTTCATCGAAAAACGTAAGTCCTGCCTGTTCTTCTTTTAGTGCAGCGGTAAATTGACTGGTAACATCATCTATCTGGGGCATGAATTTGAGTTCTTTAAGGATTCCTTTTAGTTCTTCAACCTCTTTAGATATTTCTGAAATTATGGCTGTTTTTGCGTCATCTAGTTTTAGCGCGATCTCCTCTTGCATAGTAGAATTTTGCTTCTTTAAATTCTCTTGGATCTCCTTTGCGTCTTCTTCTATCTTATTTTCGCCTTCCTGAAAAACCTTTTCTCCAGTTGATTTGATTTCTTCATATCCCGACGAGAGTGTCGAATTAAATTCACCAAATTGCTCCTCAAAGGACTTCGAAATTTTATCAAGATCTTTTCTAATCGATTCCAACCTTGTTAGGGCATTTTCTACCTTTGACATTTTCTAATTCTCCTTCTTAGGTTCTATAACTATTTTTTTTGCAAGTTTATCAAACTCTTTTCGATATAATTCATTGTTTATGGATTCTCGAGCCTTTTGACAAACTTTTTTTGCTCTTGCCCCCTCATTCGCTGTCTTGTAAAGTGAATAAGCACGCCTATAAAATAAGCGAGTAAAAGCGTCAAATGACTCTGCAGCGTATACATCTCCAGCTTCCTCATATAACATTGCAGCGTTCCTCGACAACGCGTTCCTTTTCCACTCGCTTCCTATTTTATCATAAAGCCTTGAACCATTTGCAAGAAACTTGCGTGCATAATAGGGTTTTTTAGCCTTTGAAAATCTCTTGGCCATCTCATCACATAAAAGAGCTGCACGTTCAAAATCCTCTATTTTTTCAAAAATTTCTGTGGCATTTGAGAAAAGCACAAAGGCTTCATAAAACATTTCATGTTCCATTAAAGCTTCACCCATGGTGCTATAAGATTCTGCAATTTCTGTAAGAATCGGCGTTTCACGTTGGGCGAAAGCAATATTAGTCAATTCATCTAATTTCTCCTTAATCGGAGTATCTGGTCTTTTTCCTGCACCTATTGATTCTTTAAACAAATCCAAAAGTATATTTGCTCTTCCAAAGATATTCAATCGTTCAGATGTTCTCTTTAATGTTTGAAAAAGAAATTTAGATGAAAAATAGACGAAGGTATTTTCTACCACTAGAAGTTGTTTTTCTTGCAGATCATTCAAGATAGTACTTATATCGTTTTTTAAATCAGAAGTAGCTTCTAGTTCTGACAAAGTATCTAAATTTTCTTTTCGTGAGGCAATATTTTCAAGTATTTTAAGTTCCTCATCATGTAAATCAAATATATCAACTATATTTTCATTTAGAATTGCATCTTTGCATTTATTCCAGACATTTTCTTCTATTGATGCGTTTTCTCTGTTTTCATAGAGATAACTAGTCGCTAAAGTTAGAACAAAGGGGACTCCTCTTCCTGCTCGAATAAGTTTTTCTTTCACATCTTTCGAAATAGTTATCTCATTTTTTGTTTCAACTCGTTTTAAAAATATCTCCGCTTCTTTTGAACTCATCTTTCCAAGGGAGAACATTTCAAGATTTGATTCCAAGTTCTGTGAAGGGATATATTTCATAAACTCATCAGTAATGGAAAATATAATTATAATATTGTATTTTTTTTCTTTCAATTCTTTTAAAATTTCAATCAAAATATGATAAGCGTTTTCAAAATCTCTAATTGCAAAAAATTCCGTATCATCGACTAGAAACATAGCCCAGATTTTTTGCGACTCCAGTTTTTCCTGAACATCGTCTAATCCTCGAAAAAATTCATCAATATACTCTGAGAGTACTTCAGATGTTGTAGTCGTTCCTTTAGGTAGCGGAAGCATATCAAAATCTGCTTTCTTCGAAAAACGTTTTTTCTTTTCGGGCACGAGAGCTACTATTTGACTTTTTAAGTCAGCAAAAAAACTCTCGACGGTTCCTGGGGTGATTGTTTTATAAATAGTCTGGAAACGCTCTATCTGCGCTAACTCCTGAAATTTCATCAACGTAAGACTCTTACCCATACCCCTCTCACTACTAAGAATACCTCCTCGTTTTTCTTCGCTTCCTGTCTTAATTTTTGTTAAAAAGTCTCTAAATCGATTTATTTCGTCTGTTCTTCCTGTGAATAACTCAATATTGGATATTATGGCGTTTTCCATATTATCTCTCCACCATTTCCTATACTTACATACCTAGGACTTTCATTCATTCATCACATAATAATTTCATGATTGATTATTATTAGCATGCTGTCGCGCGCGATAAACTCACCAAAATGGTATATATGCTCATCGCTATAATGTATTCAATTGTTTTTCCGTAGGCTTCAATGAAACCTAAATATGCTTTTACAATTAGTTTGCCACTTCAAATCACTTAGGAGGCATATTTCATGGTTCAAATTAAAGGCATAAACGTACCCGTCGTTACTCCTTTCAAAAACAATGAAATAAATGAGGACGGTTTCAGAACCATAATCAACTATTTGATAGAAAATAAAGTTCACGGTATTATCCCATGTGGGTCAACTGGCGAAACAATCAACCTTAGAATGGATGAACGAAAAAAAGTTGCTGAAATAGCAATTGATGAGGCAAGTGGACGCATATCCGTTATTGTCGGTACTGGTGATAGTTCTACCGATCGTGCAATTGAATTAACAGAGCATGCCGCTGATATTGGTGCTGATGCTGTCCTATTGGTTACCCCTTTTTACTTCAAGCCCAGTCAAGAAGCGATCTATGAATACTTTTCTGCAATTGTATCAACTATTGACATCCCTATTCTCCTCTATATGGTTCCTAAGTTTACTGGTGGCGTAGAAATTGATCCTCAAACTGTGGTGCGTCTACAAGAATACTCAAACATCATAGGAATAAAAATGAGCATAACGGATATCAGAAAAATCTCCACAATGATAAATATCGCATCAAATGAAAGTTTTAACGTGTTTGCTGGAAGTGGAAGTGCTATTTTTGCAACATTGATGCTTGGAGGAATAGGTGCCGTACCAGCTACAGGAAATATTGCAACGAGGATGATAGCAGATATTTATGGTTCCTTTGTTCAAAACGACTTCGAAAAAGCAAGAGAGTTACAATTAAAAATATTACCTCTTGACAACTTTCTTACTGGTCCAAATGGTCATGGAATCCCCGCAATCAAAGTAGGTATGGACATGTTAGATTTAGATCTTCAAGCAGGCATCCCTCGAAGTCCGTTACTTCCAATAACTGATAAAGTTAAAAATGAGTTAGGAAACATTCTCCATTCTATAGGTCTGATAGAAAACCAATAATCTTTCGAACCGTTATTTCCGCAACTTTAAAATGAAGCCTCATCATTGTATAATATTAAGGTAATACACCCATTATGACGTTTGTAGTTTCCAATTTGCTACATCTTGTGAGCGCAACTTAGGTGAACTAATCGTGTCTCAGAGTCAAGTACCAACTCGGATCCTTATGTTTACGTCCCCAGATTGTGCTTATTGTCCTTCAGTTGAGAAACTTTTACAGCGCACAATAGGTTTTGGAAGTGTAGCATTTGCTCACGTCTCTACAATAGATATTAATGAGAATCCTGAGCTAAAGACAAGGTATAAAATTAAATCACTGCCCACTTTGATAATAAATGATGAAAAGGTTCTTAGCGGTCAGATCACCGAGGGCGAAGTTCAGAATGTGCTCTGGAACAAATTGGTTACCACGATTTTAGAACGCGAAAAATCGTATGATATGCGAAAAGAAACTATGCTAGCAATCACAACCAATACACTTTCTTCAGCGCTCGAACTTCAACTTGTTCGACCAAGCATTGGAGACTATACTCATATTGGAGCACTGCAGAAAACAACTTTTTCAATATTAGGGTTAGATGTTTTAGCAACACGCTTATTTTATGAAGCAGGTAAAGATTTAGGCTTATATGGTGCAGATTCTCACCTCCTCTTAAGTTTAAATCCTAAAATCGGAGCTGAAATCAGATCTATCGAAAAACGCTTTAAGCACGTGATCGACGGGATACGTATTTTCTTTAATAGACAAACCAGTAATCTCCCCACGTATTTCAGCGATAGAGTTGATATAGTTAGCCTAGAGGATGATGAAGCCGTGATCCGTGTCTATGAAACTGCATCTTCTACACAAGCTATGGACATTGGTGAACCTCTTTGTCATTTCACTGCTGGCGAAATGGCTGGCATGATCGAAGCGTTACTTGCAGAAAGTGTTACAGTTCGAGAAACGGCATGTTGGGGTACTGGAAACCCATATTGCGAGTTTTACATAAAACTTGCTGGAGAAAAAGAGAAGCCTTATCCTTTACCAAAAAAACGAAAAGATAGACCTGAAAGATTTAAGCAACTGATTGATCGCTCAATGCGTCTTGCTTATGATTCTATCTTCATGAAAAGAAAAATGCGTCCAAATACAGGAGATTACCTGCACCTTGGGGTGCTCCAACAACAACTTACATCACTTAAACTCTCTGATCCGTTTACAGGAAGTTTACTTTACGCAGCAGGACACCAACAAGGTTTAAATAGCCCTGAAATTGAATTTATTAACCGAATTAAAAATAAATCTGCTGAAATTGGAGATATGGAGTTCTTAGAGGCTTTGAAAGTCTTACGAAACTTCTACAATCACCCAAGCTCATTTCTATCACGTGAACATGGCAAGGTTCGTTCACGAAATTTACGAAAAGAAAGTGCTTCGCTTATAATCTATGAACTCGCTTCTGCTACTGCAACTCCAAATGCTGGGGTTAATTTTTGTGATTTCGAAACCGGTAAAATTGCTGGTCTTTTTGAACGATTAACTGGACAAAATATTGTTGCCAACGAATCAAAATGCTGGGGTTTAGGTAATAATTTTTGTGAATTTGACGTCAGCAAAGTGGACTGAAATTCTTATCCTTTAGACAATTTTAATCCTATAGACCGTGATTTCTGATAAATACGCAACTATTTTTGATGATTAAATTCTTAAGTGCACGCCTTAATCATTTCACTATATTTCATCACAATTATCTTGTAGCTTGAGGTGAATGTCATTGACAGAAGGTGAAACTAAAGATGTCTACATAAGCCCATTCATTCAGCAAATCACTGGTGAGGTTAATTTACCACAAAAAGTCTACATTTTTGACACAACTCTCCGTGATGGAGAGCAAACTCCTGGTGTTGCACTTACAATTGAAGAAAAAATACAGATTGCATTAGCTTTGGATGAACTTGGTGTAGATGTTATCGAAGCAGGAATGCCTGTTGTAAGTTCTGGTGAAAGAGAATCCGTTAGAAGAATAAAGCAATTAGGTCTAAATGCCGAGATTGCTGGATTGGCACGTACAAGATCTTCGGATTTGGACGCGCTTCAAGAATGCGAATTAGATGTTGCACACGTTTTCATAGCTACATCTGACTTGCATCTTCAGTATAAACTACACATGACCCAACAACAAGTTATTGAAGAGATTGTTAACTCAATAACTTATGCGCAGGAATTAGGATTTAAAGGAATTGAATATAGCGCTGAAGACGCTACTCGTACTGATCTTGACTTTCTGGTGAAAGCTTATACGACTGCCGTGTCTGCCGGTGCTGACCGAATTAATATCCCCGACACTGTCGGAACAATTATACCACGTGCTTACGGAGCCCTTACAAAAACCCTTACTGAGGCTATTAGAGCAATAAATAAAGATGTCAGAATCAGTTTGCATTGCCATAATGATTTCGGTCTCGCTGTAGCGAATTCCCTTGCAGGAATTGAAGTCGGTGCGAATCAGGTTCACGTCACAGTAAATGGTATCGGTGAACGGGCCGGTAACGCCTCACTTGAAGAAATTGTCATGTCCCTTTATGCGTTGTATGGAGTTCCTACGAATATTAAATTAAAACAGCTCTATAAAACGTCGAAACTGGTTGAAAAACTAACTCAAGTACCGATTTCTCCTTGCCAACCTTTCATGGGCGATAATACCTTCCGTCATGAGAGCGGCATACATGCACATGCTGCACTAGCACATCCACGAACATACGAACCTATTACCCCTGAACTCATTGGAAAACGAAAGGATAGTGAAATTGCAGTTAAAGGCGTTGTAATTGGAAAGCATTCTGGAGCGCATTCTATTCAGGAGAAACTAAAAACATTCGGCATAGAAACAACTCGCGAGCAAACAACTGAAATTCTCGAACGAATAAAAGAAATTGGGGATAAAGGAAAGCGAGTTACAGATTTCCATTTAAGAACTATAGCAGAATCTGTCACTGGAAAAATTGCTGAGCCAGTTCTTGACTTAAAGGAGTTAACTGTTGTCACAGGCTTGCATATCACACCATCAGCTACAGTAAAATTACGGATTAAGCAAAATAGTTCATTTATCGAAAAAGTAGCCTCTGATATCGGAGTTGGCCCGGTTGATGCTGCGTGTAATGCACTTCAAGCAGCGTTTAAGGATATTGTTAAAGATTTTGGCGATATTCAACTAGAAAAATTTAGTATGGATGCAATAGAAGCAGATACTGATGCTTTCGCCACAGTTCACGTTAGAGTTTCTGATGAACAGGGCTTTGTGACGGATGCAAGCGCATCAAAAGAAGACATCGTTGTAGCTAGTATTGAAGCTCTTGTCAACGGTTTTAATCGCCTCTTATATATGCGACGTGAAAGTTAAAAAGAAAAAATAAAGTTCCTTAAAAAAAGAAAAAATTGAATGGGTTTTTTGTATCTCACTTTTCTTCGGGTGGTGGCTTTTTACTAGTTTTTTTAGAACTTGCTTTAGTTTCCTTTGGTGGTACTTTTTTAAGTTCATCTTCCATTTCTGCAACGTCTTCAGCGTCCTCAGGTAACTCCTCTGGAACTTCTTC
>NZ_JAHPYX010000040.1:0-17359 GCF_019058535.1 Candidatus Borrarchaeum sp. | reverse complement strand
GGATATGCGTCTTGAAATCTAAATGCATATTGTGTTTTGAAGCCATAAATACAAAGTTCCAATCCGAAGAAATCTATTGCTTGCAAATATTTTATTTTAAAGGTTTTATAGAACAGTTATTTTGTGATTCTCTGCCTATTTTCTCATCTTAAAAATATTAGTTAATGAATTAATATATTACAAAAAGTTTATCTCAGTCCTTGATTTATATTCTCATAATCAAGATTTGCAAGATATGACTTTCAACAAGGGAATTTTCTAACAAAAGTCAAGACATAATAGTAAATAAGCAGAGGTACATTTGTGATACTATCTCATAACTCAATAAATAAATATTAATGTCAGTTTAGAGGCGGAAAAATGAACTATGACAGTGTGTTTAAAGGAAGGGTCTCCATAAAAAATATTTACCGTGACTGGCTGAGATGGGTTCTTAGATCTTTTGTGGAAATTTTAGGCTATACTGAAAGGTCTGTTGGTCTATTACACAGTTCAGGGAGATATGCTGCGCATGCTCTGTTCAATGATTATTTTATAGAAAATAAGTTTGAAGAAACTGAAGTTGTCCCGCCACCTAATTTTGAAGATGTCCTGAAGTTTATTCAAAGGTTCTTAACTACAATAATTACTCCTCTTTCGAGCAAGATATCATTAACTCCAACGAATGAAACATCAGCTATACTTGATTTAAGAGAAAGTGTTTTTACGTATGAGGTACAAAATTCAAGGATACCTTTATGTAGTTTCATATCAGGCTTTATTGAGGCTTTATTGGAGCGTATGCTTAATTATTATAAAGATTTGCGCCATAAAGAATACTTTGCTCATGTGGTTGAGAGAAAATGCAAAGCCATGAATAACCCCTCGTGTAACTTCGAAATCAAGATACGTGAACAACCTATAGAGGGTGTAGCAACTACAACTGAAGATCTGATAGAAGATCCAACTCAATCTTCAAAACTTTCGGAAATCCAATCCTCAGTTGTCAACTGGATTAAGAAAAGAACCCGTTTTGATGAAGCTTATCGCAATTGGATAATTTATGTTTGGAGTTCAATTCTGCGAATTATGGGATTAAATGAAATTACGCAAGGAATATTGCATGCAACAGGTCGGCGTGCAGGGCAACAAGCATATCAAGAATATATCGATCACAGTGCGATAAAATTGCCCGAAACGTTCGAGAATATGATGTCCCTTCTAAAAGCTTTTGTCCAAGAAGTTTTAGTGGGTCTTTCAGATGTGGATGTAGAACTTCAGTTTTTAACGGAAAAAAAAGCGTTTTTAGTACTTCAAGAAAGCCCTTATACACTTGGTTTTCCCCAAGGAGCATTTATACCTGTTTGTGATGTTATAGCAGGAGAACTCGAAGCAAGCCTTGAACGTATTATAAATAAAGTTCATTATAAGGGGTCATCGAAAGCTTATGTAAGAGAAGTTCAGTGCAAAACATTGGGCGATCCTGTATGTAAATTTGAAGTGACTTTGGCTTAGTAAATATTTTCTCATCCTTTTGCTTGTCATTCGTAGCCCTCATTTGAGGCATCGGATCTCTAGGGTCCAGTTTCATATACAAATACGTGCTTCTTTTTACAAAGAAAACTTTCCGTCTTTTACGAGAAAAAGGGAAAAATAATAATTTTGAAGAGTGACAATTATAAAGACTGAGTACATTGAAAAAAGAAACCAAGAGTAACTTGCTGTCTCTTTTAGATAATAACAAAAAATATTCTCATTTGTTGGGATTTTTTTCAGTGTAATTTCCCATTAACTCAAGAACTTTTTTCTCTACACGTTTCGTTCTTCTGATGCTTTCATCTAGTAACTGGGTCCTACCATATTTTCGTATCCAATAAGAAAACCTTTTTTTTAAATCAACTACTCTTCTAC
This sequence comes from Candidatus Borrarchaeum sp., assembly GCF_019058535.1. Classification (NCBI taxonomy): domain Archaea; kingdom Promethearchaeati; phylum Candidatus Borrarchaeota; class Candidatus Borrarchaeia; order Candidatus Borrarchaeales; family Candidatus Borrarchaeaceae; genus Candidatus Borrarchaeum; species Candidatus Borrarchaeum sp. Next base: position 15,469 of record NZ_JAHPYX010000040.1, on the reverse strand, counting down.
CAGCAACTAGTTTGTCAGCATAACATATTATGAGTTCCTCTACGGTCTCAGGGATGAACTTTCTATTAGGAAATTCGAATTTTTTAGCAAATCTTTCTGAGATGCCACATAATACATGTCTTTCTACTATTCTTGCCAATTTAGAAGAATATCCTAATTTTCGAATTAGTTCTCCTCCTACAACCCCATGTCGTATACTGTTTTCATTATAACGTCCAATATCGTGGAGAAGTGCACTTGCCCTTATTAAGCCGATATTTACAGTCGTTAATCCTTTCTGAATAATTTTTTCAGCAATTTCAAGTGCTTTTTTGCACACCGCTTTTGAATGTTCAATGATGTTTTTATCTACACCATATTTGTTAAGCAACTCTAACGCTTCTTCTTCGCAAGGAAATTTGTCATCATCACTCTTGCTCATCTTGCTCATCTTGTTCAATCACTTTTTGTCTTACCTTAATTCCAGATTCTGTTCGTATAATTTCAAATGTTTTTTTTCTTGTAATTGTCTCCTTGTTCTCCACTTTCGAACTTTCTTTTTCAAAGGTTTTTATTTTTGTGCTAACATCTATCTTCGTTCTGTCTCTACTGCAGTCAGGACATACCACACTCTTATATGGCAGGGTACTATAACGAAAGACTATTTTGCCACATTTAGAGCAACGTAATGGTTCTTGAACTTCATCAAATCTTTTATGTTCTATTCTTTTCTTTTTTGCATAGTCTATGGTTTTTTTAATCATTGTTTCAATTTTCTTCATTTTTTCATCCTTTTCTTCAGAAGACATGAAGATCCTCTTCCTTTTGAAATTTTTAACCTTTAAATGATTATAGACATTTGGTTTTTATTACTGTGATTGATCTAAATCTGGTACTTCCTGCCGATCAAGTTAAAAAATATTACATACGTGAACTACCACCACCCTACAATCAGACTTCTCCCTGTGTTCCCCTGAAATTCATTTTACTAGATGTACTATACGTAAAAAGCTATTTAAAGCTGAGGGACACTACGGTGAAAGTGAAACACGTAAAACACGCAATTCATCCCCCCAACAAGTTGGGGGGTCTTCTTGCGGAAAGTATTATAAAGTTTCTAAAAGCACATCCTAAAGGGCGATCCAAATGGAATTAAAAACTGTTAAACTTGATATTCCAGAGGAGACTAATTGCATTCTTGGGCAGACACATTTTATCAAATCGATCGAAGATTTGTATGAGGCTTTAGCCGATTCTGCCCCAACCATAAAATTTGGAATTGCTTTTTGTGAAGCATCTGGACCATGCCTGATACGTACGGAGGGGAATGATGAAAACTTGATACAAATCGCGGCAAAAAATGCGATGAAAATTGGAGCAGGACATTCTTTTGTCATACATATGAAAAATGGTTATCCGATCAACGTCCTCAATCGAATAAAACTCGTTCCAGAGGTATGTGGAATTTTCTGTGCAACTGCTAATCCTGTAGAGATCATTGTTACTACTACTGAACAGGGAAACGGAATATTGGGCGTTATTGATGGCTTTTCTCCAAAAGGAATCGAAGGGGAACAAGAAAAGAAAGAACGAAAAGAATTTCTTAGAAAGATTGGCTACAAGCTTTAGTCTTCTTAATTTTCCAATTTCCTCTCAAAATATTTTTATTCGATAATATTCCGCCATTTGACTAGGAGTTCCATCATGACATCATTTTTTATGTCCGTGATCCATCAAAATGAAATTCAATGAGGCTATTTAAATGGCAGATTCACAAGAAAATAAGGAAACTGACAAAAAAAGATTATTTAGGCTTTACACTCTTTCTTTAAACTATTTTATGATATTTGTCTTAGCGACAGGATTGTTTATTGGAATGTTCCTTGCCTATCTTCTTTTTAAACCATTACAACTTTACCTTTATGTAGCCATTGCGTCATGTATAATCCTGATTCCTAGCTTGGTAGGATTTATAAGAACATATATCTTAGCCAAAAACGAAGTCAAACTTATTAAAAAAATGGAGGAGAAATAAATTGAAAGCATTAATCCTTGCTGCAGGTGAAGGAAGCAGACTAAGACCGCTCTCTGTAAACAGACCTAAACCTATGTTCAACATCTGTGGCAAACCAATCCTCGAACATATTATAGATTTGCTTAAGTCTGTGGGTATTACGGATCTTGTGGTGGTTGTAGGTTACCAAAAGGAATCCATTATAGATTATTTCGGGTCAGGGTTTGATTTTGAAGTAGATATAAAATATATAGTCCAAGAAAACCAAATTGGAATAGAAGATGCTATTTTAAAGTCAGAAAACGAATTAAAAGATGAAACTTATTTTCTACTTGCTCATGCTGACTTCTTTGTCGATAAGGAGATGGTTCAACGAACGATAGACACCTTTAATGAATTTAATGCTGATAGCACTATAGCACTAACACTTGCTCCTGATGTGAGTCGGTATGGTGTCGCAGCACTTGACGTATCAGATGGAAGAATAGAGCAAATTATAGAGAAACCTGTCCCAGGATCAGAATTAAGTAAATATGCGGTTTCAAGTTTGTATATGTTCCGTCCTGAGATTTTTAAACTCCTTAAGGAAAATCAGCAATTAGATCTGGCGATTAATCAACTATGTAAACGTGGAAATGTATATGCTGCTATCTGGGAAGGACAATGGATTGATGTAGAGTATCCATGGGATACATTGACTGCTGCTCAATTTGTTATGGATCGATTAATGAAAGAAGGGTCATACATCTCTAAAGATGCCGAGATAGATGGGAAAGTAGAAGGACCTGTTTGGATTTCAGACGGCGTAAAAATTCGCCCAGGAGCAGTTATTAAAGGACCGGTTTACATTGGGAAAGACACGTTTATTGGAGATAACTCATTGATCCGTGATCACACGGCTATTGAAAGCAATGTAGTAATTGGTTTTGGCGTCGAAATCAAAAATTCAGTAATACTCGGCAGTTCATTTATCAATCGCTTGAGCTTCATTGGCGATAGTGTTATTGCAAATAACGTTTACATAGGTGCAGGAACGCACATCATCAACTATAGCGCAGGAGAGACGATATATGCCCTTGTTAACGGAGATAAAATAGATACCGGACGAACTAAATTGGGCGCAATTATTGGAGACCAAACAACTCTTGAAGTAAATTGTAGCATTATGCCTGGACGAAAAATTGGCAATAAAGTGTGGGTAGGACCAGGAGTTGTAATAGATAAAGATATCGCACCAAATAAACGTGTCTTTGTTAATCAAGCTATCCAAGAGACAGATATGTAAATTGCGGCTTTCACTCCTTTTTTCACTATTTACCGTTCTTTGCGAATGAGTTATATATGGCCGTTTCGAGTTTTCACTAACAGTCTTCTTCGCAAAAATCAGAAAATTGTGATATGAATGCCTTTTGACAAAGAGCTCTTGCGTAGTAAACGAGTAAAAAATCTGATAATTGCTGGATTGTTTGTTGCCTTTTTTGGTGGGATGATTGCAATCGCTCTAATAGGTATAAACATTGGCGAACTCATGGTACGCTTCGTGCTCTATTTCCACTCCAACTACGGCGATCTTGGCGTTTACGTAGCCATCTTTTTAATCTCGATTATTGGAAACGTCTCTGTGATCATGCCAGTCCCCTACATAATTGCTCTGGCAATTATTGTTGTGGTACTTCCTATCAACCCATTACTCGTAGGCGTAGCTGCTGGATTTGGAGCATCCATAGGCGAACTTAGTGCATGGCTCCTGGGAAGAGGTACGAGCGAAATGATTGAAGATACTTCTTACGGAAAACGACTTGATTCACTCGCGAAATTGGTGAAAAAAGGCTATGGAATCCCTCTTATAATATTCTTTGCCGCAACACCACTGCCTGACGATCTGCTTCTAATTGTTTTAGGTATGGTGAACTATAATATAGGATATGCACTAGTTGCTTGTTTCATTGGCAAAGTGTTACTTGCAGTTGGTATTGCATATCTTGTTCGTAGTGCTGCGGAAACAGAAGCAGGTAGACAAGTCCTTCTTCTTTATGGAATCGACATTGAAGCTATCCGAAATGGACAAATAACTTCTTCTCAAGATCCAATCGTCCCAGTAGTTACTCTAATTATCACAATCTCAGTAATGCTCTTAGTGATTATGGTTGACTGGACGAAATATCTCCGAAAAGGGAAAGAAAAAGTTACTAACATGATTAAAAGAGAAAACAATCATCGAAATGAAGATCATTAGGCTTTTCGAAATACGTGGCAAACTTTAAATTTTGCATACTTGTAATTAGTTCTCTAGTGTTTATTTTCTTCTTCAATGAAATATGATTAGAGCATAGATTCGATAAGTGATAGTTCCATGAATGATCGTGAGAATCCGTTAGTTTCAATTGTTTTACCCACGTACAACGAGCGAGAGAACATTGAAACTCTTGTTCCAAAGATAATTGACGTTTTTAAGGAGAATGATCTTCATGGTGAACTAATTATTGTTGATGATAATAGTCCGGATGGAACTGGAGAGCTTGCGGACACTTTAGCAAAAAAATTCCCAAATATTACGGTAATCCACCGAAAAGTTAAGTCTGGCCTTGGATCAGCGTATAAAGCGGGATTCAAAAAGGCATCTGGCAAAATTGCCATGGAAATGGACGCTGATCACTCGCATAATCCGCGAGACATTCCAAGACTTGTAGATGCAGTACTTAAAGGTTATGATCTAGCTATTGGCTCGCGCTACATCGTGGGTGGAAACATTGTAGGCTGGGGAATTTACCGTAAAATGGTCTCGAAGGGTGCCAATACTTTAGCAGCATTAATACTGCAAATAAATAGATTTGCAAAAGATGTTACAAGTGGATACAGGGCCTATCGTGCTAAAGTCCTGAATAAAATTGATATGTCCGCTGTAAAAAGCTCAGGCTATGCTTTTCAACTTGACATGTTAGTAGAAACCTTGAGAAATAGATTTAAAGTGAAAGAAGTGCCAATTACCTTTATAGATCGTCGTATCGGGGAGTCAAAACTTGGATTAAATGACATTTTGGGCTTTTTTTTAACGGTGCTGAGAGTTAGATTCAAAAAGTTACGTTTATAACTTACTCAAGAATTTTCCTTAAATGAGAGAGAGGCCTTATTAAATGAGGACCAGATTTATTCAACTAGAAAAATGTCATTACTGGCTTTTTTTTATTTCTCTCTATTTCTTTGCAATAGCATCCTGGATACTCCCCCCTGGTATTCCAGGTGGTGTTGATACCAATTCACATATATTTAAGATTCTATATCTCTCTAGATATGGTCTTTTAAAACCTTGGTGTCACGCCTGGTATGCAGGGTATCCATTTCTTCTTTATTATCCTCCAGCAAGTTATTATTTATCAGCAAGTTTATCAACAGGCTCATCAGCACTTCTTTCTTTCAAAATTCTCTCTATTATCTTCTTTTCTTCAACACCTTTTTGTGCCTATTATCTTGCAAAAAATCTAAGTTTTAATGAGAATGAATCAATTTTAGCCGCTTTTCTTTTAGGACTGTCTCCAGTTTTCATTATGAATTTATTATATTACGGTAGATTTCCGAATGTTGTAGCGTTTCCTTTAGTATGTCTTACTTTAGGAAAATTTATTCATTCATACAAAAAGAATGGCTCTTTTGTGATTCCAGGTCTTCTACTGGGATCCTTAATTCTTATACATCATTTAAGTGCGTTTATCGGATTTTTCTTACTGTGCATGTTTTCAATATTCGAAGTTGTATATTCTCGCAATCTTATAATTGTTAAACTCTTATCTTTGGTGACACTGGCAGCTTTGGCAATTGCTGCAGTATGGATTATACCATTCATTGTAAATATCAACTATTATGGTAATTTCTTGAATCCTTCAGCACCTATTCTATCACTTAAAGTACTTCTTAGATTTTATATTTCGATAATTGGCTTATCTCACATCTTACTGAGCGCAGTGTTATTTTTTTTGGTCTTATATAGCATATTACCTTCAAAAAAAGATAAAAGAATCAGAATAGTGTTTGCTTTAGTATTTTTTGCGATTATTATTTCCTACACGTTTTACGCTTTTTTAAACAATGGGTTTATTGTTACCATAAAGCACATGTTGCTTCTGCTTATTTGCGTAACTCTCATACTTTTTATCTATATTTCCCCTCAATTCACAAAATCTCAGTTTACCTTTGATATAAACATGATTTTTTGCTTTAGTTGGTTTGTATTATTCTTCTGGCTGACATTAGGTCCTCGTGCGATTCTTTTCTCGATTTTTCCTTTAAATCAAAATTTAGATATTTTACGATTTATGCTCTATGCTTCTATACCAGTTTCGTTGCTGGGGGCTCGAATGTTCCTCTTTCTTGTGACCTTCTTCAAGGATAATTACCATACTATTTCATTCTCAAATAGGCTTGTATCATCTTTACTCCTATCTCTAATCATCTTTTCTTTTATAGTACCATTTATTCAACCAAGGTATGGACAAGGAGGAACACTTTATGCTGAAGATATATTTCAAAAGAACCAAGAGATCCCACAACAGCTTATCACATATTTAAGAGACTCTGAGGCATATGGACGAATTCTCTCAATAAAAAGCCCCTCTTGGATCTATTCTCTCCCATATTACACTGATAAACCCTTATTAGATGGTTGGTTCCCGCAAGCACGGTTTCTCCATCCTTTTCAGAATCTTACATCATATACCATCAATGATCTTGTCCCTTCAGAAGAATGGGTTTACGAATATTTACTTGAACGAGCTTCTCTTTACGGGATAAAATGGGTGTTAATCGGATCAGAAGAAAAACTCCAGTTGCTTCAAGCACATCAATTTCACCTTATACTAAATATTGATTCACTCTATCTCTATGAAGCAAACTTTAATGTGTCATTCATAGATGTAAAAATAGGTCATGCTGAAATAACTTATGAACGGCCAGATCCAGATAAGATCTTGATTAAAGTAACAAAAAATACTCCCCGAATAGAACTCCTTGTTAAAGAAGTGTATTTTCCCTATTGGCAAGTTGAGACTACTGAAAATCTTGTCGAAATCAAAATGAGTGAAATTGGATTTATTGAATTGTCCATAGATTCTGAAAATATGGCATTTGAAATTCTGTTATTCTATAAATATCCACTTTGGCAACGAATCGTTCCATTTTCTGTTTCTATTATCGCAATCTTGAGCTGTTGTTTTGTGTATTTCAAATTTGATCTCGAAAATAAATTAGAATATCCTTCGTGAAAAAAATTTAAACAAAAGACCCCAAACAACGAAGAATATATAATACAATTGCATGGAGCGATCTTTATTTGGTTTTCTTTGTCGATTTTCATGTTCATTCGAAATATTCTGGCGGTACTTCAAAAAAAATGGATTTGGAGAATTTAGCCCATTACGGACCTCTTAAAGGACTAGACTTAATTGGAACAGGAGACATTACTCATCCTAATTGGCTTGCAGAATTAAGAGAAAAATTGACTCCACTCGAAGGCAGTAAATTATTCTCATATAATAGTATGAATTTTATCTTAACTGGAGAAGTCAATACTATTTTTGAGTATGAAGGAAAAAGCAAGCAGATTCACCAACATTTACTTGTCCCAAGTTTTGATGCTGCTATACAATTAAATGATGTTCTATCCAAATATGGGAAGCTGTCTAGTGATGGTCGCCCAGATTTAAGGATGACTCCTGCTGAACTACTTGAAATAATGAAAGAAACTGATAAAGAGATCGAATGCATTCCTGCTCATATTTGGACAACTTATTTTTCTGTTTTAGGAGCACGTGGCTTTAATTCCCTAGAAGAATGTTATCAAGACAAAATTGATGAAATTCATGCGCTTGAAACAGGTCTTTCTTCTGATTTGGCTATGAATTGGAGGATTTCAGCTTTAGATAAATACATATTCGTTAGCAATAGCGACTGTCACTCACCTTGGCCCTGGCGTATCGGAAGAGAAGCCAATGTTTTCAACTTAAATGAATTGACTTATACAAATTTGATTAATGCTATAAGAAATAAAAATATCCTAGAATTTCCAATGACTATAGAAGTTAATCCTGCTTATGGAAAATACCATTATGATGGTCATAGAAAAGGACGGATTTATTACAAAGATGGAAACAAAAATGAACATGAATATGGTGTCAGAATGCACCCTAATTATGCTATTGAGCGAAATAATTGCCTTTGTCCAATTTGTAATAAACCTTTCACAGTTGGAGTTCTTCATCGAATAGAAGAACTTGCAGATCGAGAAGAAGGATATAAACCAGAAAAGAAACAAGATTTTAAGACGTTAATTCCACTTTCAGAAATCATTGCTGTAGCCAAAGATATTGCTACAATTTATGCTAAAAGTGTATGGTCAGAATATCAAAAACTAATATATGCATTCGGTAACGAGTTTGAAGTTCTATTAAATAGTTCTCTAGAAGAATTACTTGAAGTTACCACAGCAGACATTGCAAATACAATTTTAAAAACGCGTCTAAATCAATTACATATTTCTCCAGGATATGATGGGGAATATGGTCGCTTACTGCTGGAGGGAAGGTCTAACAAGAATGAAGTACTTGATTATGTCCCTCCACCGCTTAAAAAAGAAACAACTCGACAATTGAGCCTAGATGAATTCAAATAGAGCAAAGTGAACTACCTCAGGCTCAAGCTGTGAGGCTTTCTTGTGCCGTTTCCTATAAAAAAAGAAAAGAGAAAAGAAATTAGGCGGTAGCTTCAGCGGTCCATTTTTCCTTCAAAAACTTCTGAATACCACTGGAATCACGCGGTCCTACTAAAACCGTCCAGCCTCCTGTAGCATCTTCAGTTTCTCCGCTAATTCGCGAAGCCATTCCTGGAATGATAACTTTTCTGTGTTTGACTTTGTCCTCGATACCCGTGTCTTTAAATAGGTCAGCTACCTTTTCTGCACTGAGTTGTCCGCCTGCCACCGCACTCTCAACACCAATCCCTTCAGTATCTACCGCTAACAACCAACTATCTATCTTAGCCTGCTCAAGATCTGATTTTACTGTGTAGAAAGTAAGCGCAAAGTTCGTCGTCAAGAAAACAGGACTGTTTTCATCGGGGTTACCAATTACAGTTAGACCAGGTTCTACTGAAGGATGTATTCGTGGGTCTTGATAGATAGATTGTCTTAGGGTTTGAAGTGCTAGGTGAGACCAAAGTTCAATATTATGAATAACCATCAAGCTTGCGAATCTATTAATTAACATTGCTCCTACAATCGTTTCATTCCATGCTGTTTCAACACCTTTATCGGCTTCTAAGTACACTGTAGCTGGGACTGCTATTAATGGATGTCCAACGTTTTCGTTACTAGCTTGAATCGCTGCCACTCTAAGCATAGTGAAATTATTTAACGTACGACCTATATTCTCGCCACCGTAAGTACCAGGGTCAAGTACGAGATCATCAAGTCCAGTTTTGCGAAGTGCGACTACTACGGACTGTAACATGGTTAGATCGGTAGAAAAGACTGCTAGGGGACAATTATATTCACGTGCTAATTGTGCCATGTCTTTCCAATTTGCTAATGTGGCGGCGTATATAAGAGGAAGTCTGTCCTTTGCAGCTTCTAAACCTGCTTTCATTACTTTAGGGTCAAAACTGCACAACATAATAGGCATCTTTGTTAGTTTGAGTACCTCTTTGATAGCATTTGCAAATTTAGTAGGATCTTTTGAAACGGAGCGTACTGCGATCCCATTGAGGTTCAGATATTCACCAATTCTAAACAATTTATATTCATCAACAAATTTCACACGCTCAGTCAGTTCTTTATTCTCCATTTCGTCATGAACATCTACAAAGAATTTTGTTTCGTTGTAAAATGTTAATTGATGACGATATACGACCTCTTCTCCTCCAATAATAACTGACTTCTCACCAGTACCGATTCTAACAGGTTGAACTGGAGGTCGAAGTATTGCTATCAAAGTATCCTTATTTTCTTGATAATTTGGCTCTTCGAATAGTGGTGTGCAATCTTTTAATTCTACTCCGCGTTCGATGAGTTTCATGGCAAATGCCATGCACGTCTCTTCGCCACAAATTTTGCAATTCGTTTTTGGAAGGTATTTGAAAATATCCAGCGGTTTTAATCTCTTGCTCATTCTTCATCCCTCACTTCATTTCATTGTTATCCATTCGCCGATTGGCGGCAAATCCCTCTCTGTTGTATCTAAGAATGCTTTCACGAGTTCCTTGAACCCTGCAACTGCACCTGGATGCATCATCATTAGCAGGTCAGCTCCCGCCAGCATCACGGACATAGCACTCAATGTCTCCCATAGTGGTCCTCTCAAATCCCGTGAGCCCCATGGCAAGCCGAACTGCGCGCATTTTTTGTCACTTAACCACGCTTCTCGAGCACCCCATGCATTTGTAGTTCCAGAAGATATGGGCATCTGAAGTATCTCATCACCTTTAAGTGCCGCAAGTTTTACTCGCTCCATGATCGAGTAGGTATACTCCAAACCGTATCCCAATGATGCGGTTGTTGGGTCGATAATCATTCTTTCTCTAGGAAATCCTTCCTCCATTATTAGTGTATTAAGTTTTCTCTGATCGTTTATTTCCATCTGCGTCCAACTAAGCACGACATGACCATATTTCTTTGCAGCATCTACAACGGGTTTATAGATATGCATATCAGCTGAATTAAGTAATACTGCTTCTCCATCTGCAACTTCTGCCGCCCTTGTTAATACTTCTGGATCTTTATCTTTATTTCCAGATCCTCCAATAATTATTGGACACTTCACAGCCTGAAGTACCTCTTCGACTGTTTTTGCAGCATCTTTTGCAGATGTGTCCTGTAGATAAGGATCTGTTGATATCAAATGTATTGTAACCATATCAGCGTTGAACTTATCAACGCATCTTTTTGCCCATTCCCCAGGATCTTCTATGACGTCATCTATATGCGTGCGAACAGCCTTAGCGAGTGTGATAGGCATATCGAACACGTCTAAGCTAACGACGGGAGGATTAGGTGTTTCGCGTAACCATTTATAGAAGGGCATGATGTTTTGTCCGCCAAGTTTTACTGAATAGTCGCGGGTGCCACCTTCTGATTTTGTTGCACCAATTTGAACCTCAACAACCTCCCCGGGATACTCTATAGCAGGAGGCTCAAACTCTATCTCCTGAAATTCTGGCAATCTAGGTTTTTCAAGTTCTGGTTTAAGCATAGCCTGCTGAGGTACTATAGGCATTTGTACGGGAGATTTCGTTGCCGAAGGGAGAAGCATACGCGTTGCAAGCGATAGAATTAACTCATCTGCCTCAAGTTTAACGTTTTCCAGTTCAATCTCTTCAACTTTACCTAGAAGTGCGAGTAGTTCTTCTAACGATGTGCTTGCCATTTTATCATCCCTTCTTTTCTCGTTTAATATACGCTTTCTCTGCAAAAATCTTGACGCCTTTCAAGACTAAGGTGATTTTATCTTCGCCGCCGCCTGGTGGAACTAATCCTGGGAGAGAGATAAATCCTTGAAGTTGGATGCCACCCATTCCAGGCATTGCTGTGATCGGCACGTTCATCTGAGGAACTTGCATCGGCTGAGGCATTTTATATTGCATCTCAGGAGTTGGTGCTGCTGCTTCTGCCGGTATTTCTGGCGCTTCTTCGATTGCTTCTTCAACCCATTTTTCAACTACTGGGTGCTGTTTCTCTTTCAAAAATGCTTCTAGGTCTTCTACGGCCATTGCATCATTTTCTGTTGCTACTTTGTCAAAGAGTTCTTCTGGTATTCCGTCCTTTACACGCTCTTTTATGTCTGCGGGCGCCCATACAACACGCGACCATCCTCCATCTGCTTGGAGAAACTTAGGTGACCGCATGTATTCAATAGAGATTCCAAGAAAACCTTCAGTCTGGAGACCTCCACCAACAGATGTCGCCATTGTTGAAAAGGCTAAACCGTTGACGGTTGGTCCACGAAAATCTCTGTGAGCAAGTGCGATTCCATCGACTTCTGGGATGTAGAACGCGATAGCTTCGAAACAGCCGCAACTCGTGTGAGGATATTCGAAGATTGTATGCAAATAGACTCGCTCTACCTCTCCGAGCGACTTTTCTTTCACTGCCTCATTTGCCCCAGTATATTCACCTTTGATCGGATCAAGACATTCTCCTTTTTCAATTTTGAAGTTTGGACCTTTAGGATCGATTCTTGCAGATGCACGGGCATCAAACCATGAAATAGCTCCACATAACGCCATTCTTTGTGGAGTGATGACACAACAATGGCTAGGTGCAAAAGATTGACAGAGAACGCATCCATAGAATTCTTCAACGTCATCATCGCTGAGTGCTCTAGCTCTTGCGTCTCGTGCTTCATAGATCTGCAATGCCTCTTCATAGCCCTGCTCTGCTTTCTTCGGATCGGTAATAAATCGCATCTGACATTTCTCAATGATAGATAGTTCTGCTTTGTAAAGTCGCATCAGAATTGTACCAATGTACTGGAAAGAATTCAAACCCTTTTTGAACGCATCTTTTGATACACGACACCAAATGTCATAACGCTGATTTAGATGCATAAAACCCTGGATATAGTTGCAAAATTCGTGCATACGCCGTTCAATGACACCCTCAAGTTCTTCTTCGACTTGCTCTCCTGCAACTTCTATGACCATTCCAAAGGGATAACTTTTTCCTTCTTCCAATTCCGAAATATCTGGTCCTTCTATGATTACTTTCATGTCCTCTATTTCATCCATCTTTTTTGCCCGGCACAGTTCGTACTTGTGCTCAATCTTCGGTCCTCCGAACTCAACAAGCATCTGCGCCTTGCGAACGCGCTCACCCTCATAGATGACGCCCACCTCAACGGGCATATCCTCAAAACTCATTTTTACACCTCTTCTGATTCTCTAATAATAGGAAACTTCTGACTCCTACGCATGGGAGCAGAAGTCGAGAAAATAATTTTTATCTTCCATATGCTATATTAGTTTGATACATGTATTTTGTGGTTGATAGCATCAACGGATTTGCATAGTTACCATGTTTTTAAAAGGATTACCTTTTAGAATAATTCTTTTAAAACGATCACAAACTATCACTTTAAACTGGCAGTTTAAAGTGGCACATCTTGAGGATTTTAAATCGAGTAACGCAATAAAAACGCTCAAAATCACAAAAGCATTTAATTACTATGAATGGGCTATATAGCTGTAAAATAACGCGATATTAAAGTAAGTTAAGGTTATATGGTAAGTTCTTATTACTTGATGAATATAGTATATAGATAATTAATTGAGTTCTATTTAGAAGGAACATATTTTCATTACGAGAAAGATAAGTTCGTACAAAGGTGAAGAAACAAATTGAAGATGAAAGTAGCAATCACAGAGAGAGAACTAAGATATGAAGAGAAAAGCAGGGATACAGTCGTTGAGAAATACGAAACGACCTACGATGATATGTACAAACAACTAGAAAAACTCGTGGAAGAACGTGACACACTTAGCCTTTTCAAATTTATCCAATCCGATCTTGAACGACAAAAATATCTAATAATGACGCATGAATGGGCGAAAGCTAAGGGCCTTTCAGAAATGATAGGATTTCTCCTAAAATTACCTGGACTTAAGGTCGAAGAAAGATATGTAATGTACACATTTCTCGCTTTCTCAAAAGGCATATCTATACAAGGTGTTGTAGATGCAGATCACCCAGGCGACCTTGAGAGAGTAATATTCCAAGTTTTTCCAGCAGCAGGCGGTCTAAAAGACTATTATTTTCTTAATACCGCCGCGCACGGCTTTCCAGTGTTGATGAAAGACGATCTTGGAAAACATAAAACATTAAAAGATGCCGTAAAAGGATGCGAAGTTTTTCTCCAACCAGGAGATCATGCCATGGGACTATTAAAGCCCGAAGAGTTAACAACTCGTGTCCATTTCGAAAAGGTATATTCAAAGATAGTCAACTCGTCTACTTTTATACACCTGTTCGTAGACGGCTTAGCAAGATTCTTTCGACGATTAACTGGGATATTAAGACCACATTCTCCCTTTGATGCTAAACGCTATTACGAATTCTACTTTTTGGAATCAGATGAGTTAAAGGGCTTAGATATAGACCTAGATAGATACATGAATCAGATATTTGACCTTGACCGGAGATTGAAGGAGAGAATAAAAGAAATTGGAAATTTCAAGTATAAACTTAAGAAAAATTATTATTTCTTTAGGAATTGGATAGCAAAAAAGTTTAAACGCACTACAGTTTGGAATAAGTATTTGCAGTTGAATAAATTTGAGAGTATCCTTTGGCGGACACCTATTTTTCTGCAAGATAATGAATTAAGCGAATATAGAAAAGAAGAACTAACACAAGTTGTTTTTACTGATGATGATTACATACAAACAATTGAGCAATTAGAATTATACATTGCTAGAATTGAAAGACGAATTGACCTTTTGAAAAAGATGAGTTTTGAGAATCAAGACAAGTATTTCAATTTGGATGCTATTAATAAATTTGCAGATCTAAGTGTCTGGGCAAAAATAGCCGTTCCAAGTGCAATTGACACGCTTTTCAACAAAACTTTATGGGATTGGGCATACCCAGAAAAGGCTCCGCTCGGCCAAAAGATCTTTCGCGTATTTGCGTCACCTGCAAGCTTCTTCTTTTACAAGTTTATCCAAAGATATTTGATACGAAAAGTTAAAGCTTAAGATGAATTCTCTCTTTGAGAGTTCATTCTTTTTTTATTTAGCTAATTTCTTTGCTAACTGCTTAAAAGCAATTAAATACTGCGCATGTGACCATGTTAATGGCACAACACTTAATGGATTTCCATTAGAATCAACTTGTTCTGGAAGTAGATAGGTCTCTAAAGCATTGTCTGCAACTAGATGAAATAATCTAATAGCTTTTTTGGTCTCATTAATCCAGAGATAATATTCCGCAAGAAATAGTGTGCAGATAATCCAAGGATTTTCATAACCTTGATAATTATCACCTTGATATCTGAAAACTCCACGTTCTTTCAAAAGATGATCTTCTATTGCTTTCATGGTAGAACGCACACGTTCATCTGAAGGTGGAAGGACATCAAAAAACCAAATGCCAAATAACGATGAATCGATAGTATCGTCTTCTGGTTTTATTGATCTTCTAAATCTCTGGGTATTTGGATTCCATAGGAATCTCTGGATCGCCTCTTTTATCTCCTCTGCCCCTTCATGCCAACGTTTTGAAAAACCCAGTTTTCCGAGATTGTGGGCGATTCTAGATGCTCCTAAGAGCCCGCCATAAACAGCAGAAGACGAATAAGTGAAGATTCCCTTTCTTTCCTCCCAAAGATCATAGCTTATAGGCTTCGGCAGTTTGGTTTCTTCGTCTCTCCATTTCATTAGAAATTCTGTTGCGTCTTTTATCATTTCCCACAATTTATGGTTTCTTAGATACTCTAGATC
>NZ_JAHPYX010000039.1:0-3744 GCF_019058535.1 Candidatus Borrarchaeum sp. | reverse complement strand
TGTTCACCTTCCCCTATGCACACCGCATCAAGATATTTTCCATATAAGGGATCGTTCATTGTTTCAAGCGGTAAGAATGTTACATGTGCACCACCAATAATAGTAAAGCATCCTGGACAGACTTCTTTAGCTGCTTTGACCACCTTTAGCGCATCAAATATTTGACTTGTAGTTGCTGTGACTCCTACAATGCGTGGTTGTTCTTTTTTTATTAATTTCTTTAGTCTTGATAACGAGAGATTTAATGCTATCCCGTCAAGAATTTTGACAGGATGCTCATAATGTTCTAGCATTCCTGCGAGATAGGCTAAGCCTAAAGGAGGTGTAATAATTTGAAACCGATCCATCACTTCGTTTTCAGACACAAATGATGGAGGGTTAATTAGTAAGACGCTCATTTAGATACATCATTCGTTAGGCTTATATTCGAGTTATTAGTGATCTCATGGAAGGCATATTATGAATCAAATGTCATTTTTTGGTCATAAATCATTGTTAGTGCCTTTATCTAATACCCCGAGAGTTGGTTGCAGCTTCAATATTTTTGTCGCGCGCATTTTTAATCTTAAGTGGATTACTGAGTCTATCGGTTAATCACAATTATTGATAGAGATTTCAATAAATAATTGGCTAT
The DNA here is from genome assembly GCF_019058535.1 of Candidatus Borrarchaeum sp. Classification (NCBI taxonomy): domain Archaea; kingdom Promethearchaeati; phylum Candidatus Borrarchaeota; class Candidatus Borrarchaeia; order Candidatus Borrarchaeales; family Candidatus Borrarchaeaceae; genus Candidatus Borrarchaeum; species Candidatus Borrarchaeum sp. Next base: position 3,110 of record NZ_JAHPYX010000039.1, on the reverse strand, counting down.
TTTAATAGAATTCCGCTAAATATTACATATTGTAAGTGTATTCATCAAAATAATCTAATTGGGTAAGTTTCTTTAAAAAATATTACCCCTATGCGCATATTTTCAGTTAATTTTTGCTATGAGTATTCATTTTTTCCCCTACATTCGCTTCTGAAGCCCGTCTTTTAAATTACTGATATATTTCAAATTGCCACAGAATTAACATATAAAAGACTAATTTAACATCTAATTCACATATAGAGAATAAGAAACATACAGAGGGGCACAAAAACGGATATGTTGAGTTTCTTTACGCTAGCCAAAATAATTCAAATAATTAGTGTGAAATTCAGTAAACAACGTGCGCGTTATACAATTTCTTGACTATCAAAGACGCTTGGTGAATATTTTCCGAATATATTTGCATAGAGTTCAACTAGCTGCTAAATAATACATCTTTTTGTATATTGTTCATGTTTTTGTGATTTTTAAGAGATACAAACATGAAAAGAAAAACTAGATCCTTAAACTCATAACTATCTGATATTAAAAGGGGAAAAAGGTTGAAATGGAAAAAAATATTGATTGTGGTTTTTGTCAAGAGATTATCCTAACTGTTAACTCTAAGATCTTCTTGGAGATATACTATCGTAGAACTATCACGTCTCCACCGTGAGGTAGTTTATAAGAGTACCTCTTTAGAACGTCCCAAGAACTGTGAGTTCATAAACTGTTCGAAAATCTGCACGGTCCCTTCATGTTCAGATAGAATTGCGACGAATTCATCACCTTCTTTTTCAACTTGTGGTCCAAAAAGTACTTCCTCACGATCTTTTAAGACAGCCCAATAATCCTGCCTATCGTATTGTTTAAAACGGATATTTCCTTTCGCTATTAGCTCTTTTACTGAATCTCCATAACGAGTCAGATCAATATCTGTTACGAATATCAGACGTGTTCGATTTGATACGTTTTTTGCAGTTCCAAGGAGTTCAGGGGAGAGAGTTGGCGTAACTAGGGTTATTGTAGATTTAGTTCGAAGGATCATATCACGGGCGTAATTAATTGCATTCGTTGTTCCCGTGATGGTGAACGTTCTTTGATATCCTGGTAGTTTAATGAATTTGCTATCATCCACAATCTTATTTAGCAGTTTTTCACTTTCTTCAAGTAAATAGACACTAGCTTCAATTTTTTCGCTTATCTTTTGCTTGGAAACAGCCATTTTGTCCTTGTAATAAGCTTGCTTTTCTCTTAGAAAATTATTCACATCACTATCTAAAGAAGTAACTGATTCGTTTAATGATGCTTCTAACTCTTTCATTGAGTCAGATAGCAGTTTTTCAATAATTTGTGAGGATTCCTGAATTTTTTCTTTCGAGGAGACAACAATTTTAGAAAATCGGTCTTCTAGTTTTTGTGTATAGTCATCTAGTGATTTTTCTATTTCTTCGCTCTGAAATTGAGCAATACCTTTAATTAGTTCATCTTTTAGTGCAGCAGTTGTAGATTTATAATGTTCAACGGAGTCTTGAAGAACATTGAGAAGTTTTTCTGAAAGATTAGAAGTTGTTGAGTCTAGTACATCAACTAAATCCTTTTTACAATCCTTTTTGAACATATCATTATCTAATATCAAGGTATCTTTTAGATTATTGGTTTTTTCATCGAATTCTTTTTGCGCTTGGGCAAACTCATCAGTTTTAATAATAGATTCACTATACAATCTGCGAATCTCTTCTATTATACTCAAGAATTTTGCTTCATTCGCAGTGACTATTCTCTCAATAGTTTGTTGAAATTGGGTTTTTGAAGTGTGTAGGCAGTCTTTATAGCTATCAAAAACCTCTTCTGTTTCGGGTTGGCTTTTTAGTAGTTTTTCTTCATGTATTTGAACTTGATTATCAAGTTCGCTAAAAATATGGTTTCGCAGTTTTATTAGAGGTCCATGTTCTTCAAAGAAATAATTACGAACGATATTGGTAAAAATCGTGGAATATTGTTGCTTTGTTTCTGTAATCAATTCGTCAAAAGAAGAGAATATCTGAGAAATACTTCTTTCAAGGCTTTCTTTTTCTTGGAGAAAACTTCCATAAAAACTCTCAATTGCCTCAGTAAACTTTGATGTATATTTTTCTGTATATTCTTTTAGAGACGAAAGAGTATCACGAAGTGCTTCCTCTAAGTCTTTTTCAATCTGAAATCTAAGATTCAGCATCTCATACCGAAAATTTTTATCAATTTCGACTGTTGAAAGAAGTTGTGAATGAAGGGCTATATATCGGGGCATTAAGCCTTCTACCTTTTTTATAAAGCCAAGGCTTATTAGATCTTCTATGACCTTTGACACCTTTAGAAGATCAAATCCCGTGATCAAACTTATTTGACCGATGGTTGCTACTGATCCCATCGAGTAGACCGAAAGATACACTTTATATTGCTCTTCGTCTAAAATCTTAGAAAGAATTTCGCTATTATTCGAACTCATCGTGTACTCCCTCACTTAAGTCATTTAGTCAAAAGGTGTAATAAAAAATCTTCGCTGCAAATTTGTTGCTAAAATTCATTTTTGCATCTCATAAATAAAAATAGGGAACTTATACAAAAAAAAAGAGTAAATAAAACTATTTTAGTTTAAAACAGCTGAAGATTTGATTAATTCAATTATCTTCTTTCCTAGTTCCAATATTTTCTTATCGACTTCACTAATTGTCTCTATTGGCTTTTCAGGTTCTGTCGATGTCCCTGACAAAGCATCGAGAAACTGTGGTAAGTGACGATCCATAATGCCAAATTGGACTCTTTTGCCAATCTTTGTTTCTCTTATATCCTCATCTTGAAAAAACACAGCGATATTGGTCCATCCTTCTGCTTGTTTGCTTATGACCATTCTAATATTCCCAAAAGTAAACCAGATATCTTCTTGCTCTTTTTTTTCCTCTTCTTTTGCGCTTTCCTTTTCGGTCATTTTTGCAACCTCATCTAATTAACTAATCTTGGAAGATAACGTTCAAACTTAAAATTGGGACAAAATCAACCCCATTATATAATAGTATAATTATCCTATTTGAATTATTCTGCTATTAGAAGAACTACAGAATTCTTTGCTAAGCTGATCGGGTGTTAGAATG
>NZ_JAHPYX010000038.1:0-13170 GCF_019058535.1 Candidatus Borrarchaeum sp. | reverse complement strand
TAGATATCGTCATAAACTATATGACCTCTCTTAGGCTAATCAACTAATTGCTCTTACTCCTCACGGAATAAGCCCCTACCTTTTGGGTGGGGTATTTGACGCTTCCTCTACTCTTTTCACTGCATCAGAAAAAAGCCTAATGAGTAGATCTATATCATAATCTTCAGGTGATATCTTTTCAATGAATTTTCTAAAATCTTTTTCTGGATTTTCGATTAGATACTCAACTTCTTCTCCAGGTTTAAGCTCCAAGTCTTCTGCAATAGGATCTGATATTCTGCCTATTGAGAATTGGAGTATGTTATAATCATCCTTTCGCATTATTTCATTATATAACTCAGTTAGTTCTGCATTGAAGCGTGCCCAGAATGTATGAGGCATATCGCCTTTCACACCAATTTTGACACGAAACGCTGAATCAAAATCAAATCCAGTAGCTAATTTGTGTGTGTTGAGATACTTTTGTACTTTTTCAATTACCGCTGAAGGAGGATCGTCAGTATTTGCATCAATTATCGTAGAAAGCATAGGTCGCGAATCAAGGGTGATAGATGTAACATTGGGTAGTTCATCATGTTCTGCTTGTACCTCTAATATTACTTTTTCTTGATCTGATTCATCAAAACGCCAACGCTCTATTGCTCCTGCATTATAGGCTTTTTTGCTAATTTTTTCAAAATGATGATTATGTCCGACCGCTAAATAATCAAAATCTATATCAAGAAGTTCTGCTGGCAAAGTTTCATCTAGTTTCATTCCATGGGTTACACCTATTTCTGTAACACCTTTATTTGAAGTATTGTAAGTTTTCAGCCAATTTAAATACTCATCTTTAGCATCTTCGCTAAGTGATCCAAGATATTTTTTATTAACGAATGGAAAACAATGAATTACACAGTCTTTTTCGTTGAGATTGTAGATCAATTGTTTTTTGTTCCCTTGCAAGACGTTTATTAGGTCATCCCAAAATGTAAAGACCTTCACATTTTCTAGTACTTCAAAACTCTGTATCGTTGAAGTCCTTCGGGAATGAAAAATGCCATGATTTCCATCTATTATGATCGTTGGAATGCCTGCACGATCTAATCTTTTAAGTCCTTTAACTGCGATGTTCCGAGAAGCCTCAGACGGTGGATAAGGATGTCTTAAAAAGGGGTAATGATAGAAATCGCCGCTATGAACAATAAAATCAATTTCATCCTTTTTTTCAAGCGCATATGTAATAATCTTCCAATAGGCCCTTGCAAAATCAAATTCTATTGGTTGGAAGTTCATATTGAGATATTTTATTGTCATATGTCGGACATCGCTTGAAGTGCACCCAAGATGGGTATCTGAAACATGCAAAAAGTTGACCATTATGAAGTTCCTCATTACAGTATAACTTTTGGATCCTTAGCATCTTTAATGGTAGTATATTTTGCACTATCCTTTTTAAAACGATCGTCAAAGAGAGGTACATGAACAACAAAAGGAAGATCACGATAACTTGCTGTTACAACAGCTTCTCCACGATCTAATACCTTAAATTCACTCTCAAAGTCTGAAATGTCTCTGCTAGCTGCTTTTATGGCTAATCGTATTTCATCAGCATTTCCAAGTGCTAAAACAATTTGTGTGTTAAGTTGACTCAATAGAGCGGGATTAATCGATGAAACTTGTTGACTTATGACCGCCAAACCGATTCCAAACTTTCTGCCTTGACGGGAAATAGCTTTATAGACATTACCTTCAAATCTCATTAGATCTGGAGTGAGAATAGAGGGTGCTTCTTCCACAGTTATGAGAATAGGAACAAGCTCTGAAGTGTCTTTTACTGTAGTTTGATCTTTTAAGTAGAACTTTTGTATCAAGTTTTTTTGTGAAAAGTCTTTTCTAATGCATTCAGATAAATCACGCGTTGCAATTTGCTTCTTTAGGATATCTAGTGTATTACTGGATTTTACTGCTTTGCGCAGTTCAAAAACTGTGCGCGCAATTATTGTTGTGCTGAGAAATTGCTCCCTTTGACTCGTAATGCTTGTATTGAATAATAATACACGCCCCATCTCAAGGGCAGAAACAACATCTAACAGATTTGAACCAGCGTAGCCATCAAGAAAAATGTTAGATCGTCTTAAGAAGGCCAAGTATCTTTCGACAGCATTAACTGTTGCATCCATAAAACCTTGCGCGTCTCCAACATTATTTATCCATTCGTCACCGTAAACTGCATGTAGTGAATACATATAAGCTATTTGTGGTGGGGTAAATTGATGGATAGACATAAGATCAATTGGCAGTATCTCTTGTAAGGAAATTTTGAGTTTTTTAGCATATCTTTGGACATCCCTTGCTGTAGCATCGATACTAGTGGTTAGGTAATAGAAATCGCCAAAAAGCTCACGTCGTACTTTGCTTGAGCGACTGTCGATTTCATCTATGATATCTTGTATTCCAAACTTTCCTGTCCCTAATGCATATTCATCATGTGGATCGATTGTTAAGAGAGTTATTCTATCTTCAATACCGTTTAAATAACATTGAAGGTTGTAATCTATGAAGGATTTTGTGATAACCTGCATTAGATTAGATTTTCCATAGCCAGTAGCACCAAAAATACCAACGTGCATTGGAATTTTTCCTTTCGGTATCATAACATCAATATTGAGACTTTCTTCACCTACCAGTAAGTCCCCGACAAATATATCGCCTGAAAGTTGTGATGCTAAAATATCCTTCAAAGAATCTTCGTTTTGAACTTTCTGAACTTTATAGATTGCTGAAAAATGTTCAGGTAGTCGTCTAGCTTTTTTGAAAACGAATTTATTGTCTTTATCATGGTATTTGCCATATCCTAATAGACTTCCTTCGACAGCAATGAGTTTTTCCTCTTCCAAATTAGCAAGATATGCGTCTTTTTCGACAACCAAGGTTTCAGCAACGGTATCAATAGAGCTGAGTCGTCTTATTATATTCTCAAAATTACTTATACGAAAAATAAAATACCGATACTCACCTCTCGAAGATGGAATAAGAAAGATGTCTCCTACAGAAAGATCTTCATTTTTTGTAATAACAACAAGTTTTCCTAAATGCCCTCCGGCTAAGACGCCAAATGGCATACCTAGATCTAATTCCAAGTTTGCTCATCCTCACAATCCTATTTTTTTCCTAGCTGATATTAAATGTTCTTCCTTTATGCCTAATTCTTTTGCAATTTGTATTGCCCTACTAGTTAAAACCTCACGAACGATGTGAGTTAGAGTACATTTTTTATGAGCGAATCCAGGTGGACAAGGATAGCCATACCAGTTTGCTTCATGGCTCATGAAGTCAAGTTCTCTAAATAGTTTCATTTCACGGTTCTTCATTTTTTCTTTATCTTCATTGAAAATAGACTTCATCCACCAAAAATAGTCAAAGTCGATTCTAAATATCGGAGAAGTCTCAGAAAACTTGAAAATATAAGTAACTGCCATAGCAGGGGGTATTTCTCGATTTTCATAGATAGTGAGTTTCCCTTGCGGATCTTCACGACCTGGTATTCGACAAAACCAATGTGCATGGGATCCAAAACGCTCTTTAGCAATATCTGAAATTTGCGTGGCTCCAGGAAGTGTATGTGTTTTGCTCAATCCACAGACAATGATATCGCGTTTTCTTGAAGTTAAACATAGATCTCTAAGAAGATAATCCCCAATTGGCACTTTCTGTCTGCCTGGTGGAAAAATTGTTAATGATCCATCGAGAATAAGATATTTTATTGGTAAATCACTAAGTACAACCTGTTTTGCCAGACTATATTCCGCAATTTCTCGTACCGATTGAAGTATGTTATCCTCCTGCAGTGGACTTGGGAATAGAATATAATTTAGTAGTTCCGATGCGATTTTTTTAATTAATTTATTTTTATCAGTGATTTGTAATTCCTCTGGATCCCATTCTGAATACTCCGTCATATGTGAGAGAATTGGATCAACTAAATCTGGCATTGGGTAGACTGACTCACAAAAATCAATTAATTGTTGAATGAAAAGCGATCGATCCGCTGAAAAGTTAAAAACTTTCGTTAATAGTCCATTATTTGGAATTACGTCATCTAAAGCTATAAATTTCATTGGTTTGTTTTCATGTGTATTTGTATTGTGAATTACAGTCGCTGCTGTCACTAATTGTATAAAATTGTCTTCAAAATTACAAAGAGAAGATATACCACTTCCGTCTACCGCTGCAACTAAAAAATCATCATCAAATTTATGTGCAAATGGAAACGGCTCAAATTTCATTAATAGGTTTTCTAATCTCTGTAAATCTTGATTTAGTTTTTTAGCTTGAGATATGCTCCTTTCCTTAAGAAGTTTGAAAGTCTCTCGCATCTCTTCATCAAAAGTGTTCGAAAAAAAATTGTCTATGGACAAAGTAACTCCTCAGTACTAATTTACTATACTGTGTATAAATTTCTTGATTTATAAACAACTACAGGGATCAGTGAAAGTGATCAAAATAAGGGTTTTTAATGTAAAGTATCCTGCAGATATTGAGAGTTATCAGAAATCAGGTTAGAACGCCAAAACGTTATTTATAAATAACCTTAAATTAATGGCACAAACTTTTTGCTTAGTCACGTTCTTATATCACTCAACTTGAGTTACATCTCAATTATCATAGGGAATTGGTCGATTGGAAAGCTTCTCGTTCTGGCAAAGATGGTTCAAATTCCTTAATTGTACTCTCCTTAAACATCAAAAAGAAATTTGTGATCAAGAGTTTATAGATATTAAGAGGATTTCGCATTTTCTTTTAAAATAGACAATTTAGACCTAATTTTTGAACGATAATATTCAGAGGGGATCTTTTCTGATAATTTTAATGCGATCTGAACGATTTCCAGGTTTCTATTGTGTGTAGCAGTTTTTGTTAAGAGTCGCGTGATTTCCACAATAGCTTTTTCACGATAATTTTTCAGCTCGATTTGATCTACAATTTTCAAAACGTCTTTGATATAAGAGATATCAGTTGTGTTTTTACAAAGATCAGCAAGACGGAATGCAATATTTCTTAAAAGCATTTTGCGATAATCTTTATCATTGAACTTTTTACTTAATACTAAGATTTCATTAAGTATAGAAAGGTTTCTTGACTTCTTAACAATGTTTCTCAAAATTACAGTTACTTGATGTGCAATATCGATGTGAGGTTGATCTATAATATTATTAAGAATTTTTTCTGTAATTTCAAGAGTTTCATGAAGAATTTTAACATTCTGAATTTCGGAACTGGTTTCACTCAGCGATCTTGCAATTTCAAGAAGAATTTCTAAACGAGATGCAGTGAAAACAATTTCGTTTGCAATGTTTATAGCTTCATGAATGATTTGAATAGCTTCTTGCATTTTATCCAGTTTCAACATTGCTTGTGCAATTTCATTTAGGACATATGGTCTTAAATATTCGCTTTGTATTGTTTTTGCTAGATTTATTGCCTTCTCAAGTTGGATCATGGCTTGATCTTTTCTCCCTTTTCCAATAAGAAAAAATACTTCTTTTAGCACCTTTTTTGCTTGTTCAGAAGCATCCATTTCAATCAACTCCGTGCAAATGAACCTCCTTACCCTAAACTTGCCCCTAAGACTTGAGAAGAAAAATAGGTCCGAATTATAGATTACTATTAGCATCTATATAAAACTGAAATGAACTATTCCCTTAATAATTCTAAAATTAAGATTATCAGCAAAAATGCATATTAAAAGTCGTAAGAATAATGATTTAAATGAAGAAATAATAAGATATTCTTGTTATTTATAAGCTACAAGAAACAAAGGGAGGAATTTTAAACGTATAATAAGATTTTAGTTCCGGTAGATGGCTCTAAAATTGCTTTAAAAGCTGCAGGTCACGCAATCAATATGGCTAAACTCATGAACGCAGAAATAGAGGTCCTTCATGTAATACCCGAAACCGAAGAAGCTGAAAAAGAGAAAAAATTTCTGGAAGACAAAGTTGAAGAATCGCTTAGTCTATTTACTGAACTTTTTGGACAAAGTTATATCAACCAAATAGAAGAGGTTTGTAGCACGCAAGGAGTAGCTATGACAAAGATAATAGAACGTGGTGAACCCGGTCCAAAAATTGTGGAGGAAGCAAAAAAGCAAGATATCGAACTGATTGTAATCGGTCGCCGAAGCGAAACAACGGAAGCCAAGCTAATGGGAAATATCACAGAATATGTATTGAAAAACTCAAGATGCCCAGTTTTAATCGTTACAACAGATGCACCTAATTTCTGTGAATTATAAAGGTACTATGAATCGAAAGGAAAAAATTGAGCTAGTAGGTTTTCCGGTATTGAGTATCATAATTTAAAGATTGGCTATCACCAGCCGAGCACAGCTGAAAGTAGGATAATATATCCTGTTGCCACTGCAAGATTTGCGAGAGTTATAATTCCTCCTAGTTTGATAAAGTTAAGCCATGAAATATGTGCGTCTTCTTTTTCGAGCAAAGAAATTGCCACAATGTTTGCGACGCCTCCGATCGGAGTCAGATTTGCGCCTAAATTCGCGCCTAGAATTGTTGCCCATATTATCGATGTTTCATTAAATCCAATTGCAGCAATATTTGGAATAACAAAAACTAACACTGCAGCTACGCTGATATTATCCATAAACCCAGAAAGAAGTGCACTGAGCCAAATAATAATAACCCACAGCACATACTTATTCCCTCCCGCTGCAGCACCTATAGACTCCGCAAATAAATCCAAAAGTCCTACTTTATGAGCTCCTCCAACAATAATGAAAATACCCACGAAGAAAATGGCCATTTCCCAATCCAGCTTTCTTAGGATAACTTCTATTCTTATGCCTGAGAAGAATATAAAGAGAATGGCACTAGTCAATGCCACGACATAAAATGGAATATTTATGAAACTGGCAACCACAAATCCCGCGATCGTTCCTATTAACAATACTGCAGATCTATAAAATACTGGTCGACTTCTAACTACTTGCCACTCATCTAAACTCAATAAAGCGCTTTTAAGGTCTACAGATGCGTTCGCAGCTTCTTCTTGTATCTTTTTGCCATAAAGTAATTTAAATAAGAGTAGATTTGTTATGACAAGAAGTGCACCTATTGGAAGACCAAGTGCGATAAATCCTTCGTAGGTAAGAAAATGTTCAGGGGCAAGTTGATATCTCGCAGCAATTAATATGTTTACAAAGGAACTGATGACTGTAGATACCCCTGCTGAGTTAGCAACCATGATTTCGCTAATAATGAAGGGCTGGGGATCCAATTGCATATTTCTTGTAACGACAAGAGTAAGTGCTCCGACGATAATAAAAGCTGGAGCAGCACCCAAAAGGGCAGCAAGACCAAAGGTCAACAGATTCATATATAAGAAGATCTTGGTAGGTTCACCTTCTGTTAACTTAATTATCTTGATCGTGATCCAATCGAACAGCCCAGAGGTTCGTGATACCTCAACTATTACTAAAACGGATACTACTATTGTTATTGTTCGCCAATCAATGATTTCGCCGAATAGCTCGGCGTCTGTGAAAATTTCAAGACCTGTAGTTAGGAAAGTAACTTTCACAAATAATATAACGCCTATTCCTCCGAGCAAAGCCGCCAATGTTTTATTCATTTTTTCTGTCGAAATGAGAATGTATGTGCCGATCAATATTATGGCAATTACAATCACCGCAGTGACGTTATCCGACAAATAATGTCCTCCGTTATTTCTTACTCAGTAGTTATTCAATATATGACACACGTATAAAAAAATGGTTTATTAAAGTTATAGATAAATAGCGTGAATCACAAAATCGGGAATAGTGACAAATAATTATGATTGTTGTGATAAGAGGATTTCTCAAGGTGTTTGGGACAAAGTTCTTTTAAGTGTTCTCCTTTTTAAAAACCGATGAATACGTCTTAAACAAATTAACTACCTTTATAAGTATTTTAACTCATTAATGAATAGATTAATACAAATTGAAATAGAATGAGACTTCTTATTAAGTATGCTGGACTTTCATAATTGAAAATTATGACGAGGTATAAAATTGTATACAAAGATTTTAGTTCCAATAGATGGTTCAAAAATTGCTCTAAAAGCTGCAGGTCACGCAATCAATATGGCTAAACAAATGAACGCAGAACTTGTGATTCTTTATGTTGCACCTGAAACCGAAGATACTAGAACAAGAAAACAGTTATTCGGGGATGCAGCTCTCGAAGAAGAAATTGCAAAATTCTCTGAACTTTTCGGAAAAAGTTACATAAAAGAGGTAGAGAGAATCTGCAGCACAAAAGATGTTAAAATGCACACTATGATTATACGCGGTAAGCCTGGTCCTAAAATAATTGAGGAAGCAAAAAAGGAAGATATTGATTTAATTGTAATGGGACGCAAAAGTGAAATGACTGAGACAATGCAGTTGGGACCTGCCGCGCGTTATGTTGCAGAACATTCAAAATGTCCCGTTTTGATAATCACGTTGAGCGCACCTGATTTCTGTTAAGCAAGCGAATCCTTTAAAGCAGAAAGGGCTCTTATTTTTCAAGTATCAAGATTTTTCGGGCATACAAAACACGTTTCAAAATGTATATTCCTACCAACCAAATATGGTTGCAAGCAGGAAAAGATAGCCTGTTGCTACTGCGAGATCTACAAATGTAATAATACTCCCAAGTTTGATGAAATCAAGCCATGAAATAGGTGTTCCTTCCTTTTCTAAAAGTCCTATACCTATGATGTTCGACACTCCTCCAATGGGCGTGAGGCTCGCACCCAGATTCGCGCCGAGAATTGTTGCCCAGATGATCGCAGTCTCGTTAAAGCCTCCCGTAGCAGCGATAGTTGGAATGACAAAGATAAGGACAGCCGTTACACTGACATTGTCCATGAATCCGCTCAGAATCCCAGTCATCCAAACGAGTATTATCCATAGAAGATACTTATTTCCCCCTGACAAGCCTCCAATGCTTTCAGCAAATATATCCAAAATACCAACTTTATGAGCTCCTCCAACAAGAATAAATATCGCTATGAAGAAGATTACCATCTCCCAATCAACCTTATGGAGCAATACCTCTATTCTTTTATCTGAAAAGAAAATAAAAAGTATTGCACTGGTTAACGCAACGAGGAAGAAAGGCACATTTATGAAACTAGCAACTGCAAATGTAGTGATTGTCCCTATTAGCAAAAATGCAGACCTGTAGAAGGCACTGCGATTCTTCACGACTAACCATTCGTCCAGTCCAATCAATGTTCTTTTTAAGTCTTCAGAGAGTGTTTCAGCATCTTTTTGTAACCTTTTTCCATAAATTAACTTGAATACAATTAGATTAACAACAACAAGAAGGCCACCTATAGGAATCGCAAGAGCAGCAAATGCACCATATGAAAGAAAATACACAGGGTCAAGATTATAGTTTGAAGCGATTAATATGTTGACGAAACTACTGATCACAGTGCAAACACCAGCTGTATTTGCGATCATAATCTCGCTAACAAGAAACGGCAATGGATCTAAATCTAGGTTTTTTGTTACAACTAGCGTTAACGCGCCCACGATGACAAAAGCAGGGGATGAAGTAAGCGCAGAGAGACCAAAGGTCAACAGATTCATATATAAGAAGATCCTTATTGGTTCGCCTTTCGTTAACTTGACGATTTTAATAGTTATCCAGTCAAAAAGTCCGGATTCACGAGCCGCTTCGACTACGATAAGAATACTCACAACAATTGTGATAGTCTGCCAATCAATTAATTCACTGAATATCTCAGCATCGGAAAATACTTCAACGCCTGTAGTTAGAAATGTAACCTTAACAAAAATTAAAACTCCTAATCCACCCACTAACGCAGCCACTGTTTTATTTATTTTCTCAGTTGAAATCAGGGCATATGTTGCAATTAAAATGATTGTAATTCCAATCATTGAAATTAGGCTGTTTGTTGACAAATATCTGCCTCTCCAGTACTTTGCACCCGTCATTAAATAGCCGAAACTGCATTCAAAGAAGATTTGCTAACCACATAGTATCAGAAATTTCTATTAAGAGTAGTATAATGACGTTAACTATTTATAAAAAGTATATGAGCAACAATTTTTAATCAATTAGATTTATCTGTGAAACCAATAAGATTTTCTTTAGAAAAGGAAAAGAATGTTTTTAGGAGTTATTTAGATCTTTATTATCCACGTCATCAGTATCTATTGCTTCAATCTCTCCTAAATCTTTTAATTCTCCTACATCCTCAACAATACCTTCAATTTTCTCAAGATCAGTTTTTTCTTCTGAAACCTTCTTTCGATTAAGGGTCTTGCGGATACCCCCAAATAACCTTTTTAGTATTGATGGTCCTTCTGCTGTTCCCTCCATTAGTCTAAGAAGTTCAGCTTCGACATCTTGAATCTTTCTTTCGTACAACTTCACTAAATCTTCACAAGATCTATCCCCAATTTCACAATCTTCTAAAGCATCATATAGACGCTCACAAGCGTTCCTATACGCCTCTAGTTCTATCTTGAGGGCTTTAATTCTATTTCTTTGCTCAGCATCGAGTGCTTTCTTTTTTTCTGATAAAATGCGGTATTCATCTTGATAGGGTGTAGAGAGCCTTGTGTAAGTGGTTCTCCCAATTTCTCTATTTTCTAAAGCCTCGTGTAATCTCAATATAACTGCCGCTGTTGCAATTTGCTTTGCAGTAATCTCCTCAAGTTCATCAACTTCAACTACTACACCAGTTTCTGAAGCTATAAAAGGAATAGTAAGGCCTTGAATAGCGGACGTGAAAAGAAGAACTAACATTGACGCGTTAACTAATGCCGTTGCATTAGCCGGGTTAGATATATGCAGTTCTTCAAATGAAATTGCGACTAAGGCAGCAGTAGCTAATCCTCGCATTCCAGTCCAACCCACAAACAGCGTTTCACCTAGAGATAACTTAGTTCCTAGTGTACTAATTAGAACTGCTATTGGTCTTGATACGAGAATTATTGCTGTCATAAGTAGTGCTAACGGGACAAATGCAATAGCTTCAAGAGGGTTGAAAAAGGCACCAATCAGAATGAAAGCAATAATTTCTCCAAGAAACGATATATTCTCCCAAATTTCCAGGGTTCCTTCTTTCGGAAAGGGCTGCTTTTTGATTATATGCGGGCTGCCTAAAGTTATGCCTGCTATAAGTGCTGCTATGGCTGAACTCGCCCCTGACAGTTCTGCAAGAGAAAATGCTAATAGGGCAGCACTGATGGTTATTAAGGAAATCTCTAATTTTCTACGGACACGTTCTATTAGTACATTTCCCAACCAACCACAAGCTAAGCCGATAATTATGCCGCCAATAAGTGTCCAAATTATTAACAACACATTAAATTGAAATTGATTTGTTTTTGCTGCAGGAAGAAATATCCGTGTAACAATTACGATTCCAACAGCATCGTTAAAAGCCGATTCTCCACCTAAAGTAGTCTCTAAATTCTTTTTGATCTTTGTTCCTCCGCCCTCGAACAAAGCAAACGTAGCTGCAGGATCAGTCGGTGAAAAAATACTTCCAAAAAGAAGAGCTAGAATTAAAGTTAACTCAAATGCGAACTGTCCCAGTGCACCAATGAGAAATGTGGTTAACAACGTTCCAAGTGATGCTAACAAAATTACAGGCTTAATTGATTTCTTGAGTTCGTCAATATTAAGATGTAAGCCTTCTCTGAATAAAACGGCAGCAAGTGCTAGCGTTGCTACTATTTCTAAGGGAATGCCCATTTCTTCTAAATTGAACAGTGGAGTAGCGAATAACGAATTTATGACACCAAGGGCTATCCCAGTAAGTATTAAAGGGAGTGTGCGTGGGAATTTTCTGTGTTCCGCGGCGCGAGCTACGAAAATTCCGATTACCACAACAATTGCGATAAAGAATAGTATTGGATCTATTTCGATTTGCACCGCTGACACCCTCAAAACATGAACTGTTTATGCCTTTTATAGTTTTACTATAGATGCAATAACTTAAGAAAATCTCTTTTGTGATTCATAGCGCTACATGCATTAAACAATGGGGATAGAATCAAACAAAAATCGTTTGAAGTTCACTTCAAAGTACTGTAATTAAAAAAATCTTATTTAAATGTATTAGAAACGCATTCAACCTGATAGAATTACAATTCCTTTATCTGATATTTCAAAGAAGAAGTTCTTTAGTGAATGCTGAGTAGACCGCATTTTGCGAATCTGCAGATTTCTCTTTAGATTACCTGCGTCATCATTTCTTAAGAATAACTGAATCACGCCTTGGGCGAGAAATTCTTCAATCCCGAAACGGGAAATGGATGAGTTTTCTGGTGATTCAACTGTCATAAGAGATGTAACTTCTAACTCATTTAAAAAGGATGTCAACTGAAATATTATTGATCTTATCTTTCCCAGCGAATCATAACGAAAACCAAGTGCAGATAATGAATCGACTACCGCACGTTTCGCATTGATTTCTTTATGCGTGTCGTATATTTTTTTTATAATCAGTGGCAAATCTAACTCACGCAAAGTATAGCGTTCATCTGAAGGTAACCCCGCTCTTGGTGTTGCTATATCGATGATCGCTAGTAAAGGTGGGTTTGCCTCTTCTAATTCTTTCAAATCCCATCCAAACATAGCTGCTTCTCTTCGTAATTCAGCCGGGCTTTCATCGATCGTTATCAACAAGCCTGGTTCATTATATGTTTTAGCTCCATTCCATAAGAACTGCAAACTTAAGATCGTTTTACCCGTTCCGACGCCCCCAGTAATAACTGTTGAAGAATTCTTAATGAATCCACCATGGAGAAGATCGTCTAGTTCTGGAATCCCTATTTTCACTCGTTCAATCGAATTCATAGAAATATTCCCCGAATTCATTTTGAATAGTTCGCTATTGTTACTATGGTTTTTGCAATATTTATACTTTAAATTGCAGTTTTTACCTAATGCCTCGGAGCGTAATACGACTACGAAATTTTCTACTATTGAATTTTTCGCGAAGCTTTTTCATATTTGTTATGGTAAATTTGTTCTCAAAAATACATGTTATATGAAAAAAATACAGTGAAACAATTGTTTTGCTTCACCTTATAATTGATTGAGAATTTAGTGAGCTACCTCGTGCGAAAGCCACAAGGCTTCCTGCTTCTACGAC
>NZ_JAHPYX010000037.1:0-4628 GCF_019058535.1 Candidatus Borrarchaeum sp. | reverse complement strand
AGCCGTACCTACGGGGCGTAGGGATGTTAAGCCTGTGGAGATAAGACCTCCGTAACCCACAAGGGGATCGAGTCCGTCGTTGAAGCAGGAAGCCTCGAGGCTTTAGCACGAGGTAGCTCACTGTATTCTTTTGTGCCCACTGCTTCATCTTTTTTTTTCTGGAGGCTTTTAATCGTATGTGACATATTTTCCTTCAGCAATTGTAGCAGAAATTGCATTTTCGATTTTATTAGCCGTTTCCGCCTAAGATTGGCATTGATATAGGCTTTCCAAATAGAGTCATACTTGTATCTGGCTCAAAGTGAGGTCCAATTAATCAAAAACCAGCGTTTTTCCAGGAGTGCAAAGGAGATGAAAAAAAATAAATTGATTGACAAAGTTCCTATGCAAAATTCATAGACTGTAAAGTTTTTTCGCGTTTTCCGATAGGATCATTCCGGCAGCCTTATACGCATAGTCCTCATCAAGTGCATCTCTAGCTACTAAATAACCAAGAACTCTTTCTAATTCTTTCTTGAAGTTCATAACCCCAAACCAATAGAACTCAGGAATACCATATGCATCCGTTCCGTACAAAATACGGCTAAAAGGAGTCCACATGAATGCTTCCTCAATTTTTCGACCAACGAGTACATTCAGAAAAGGGTTTAGATGTGAGAGGTCTATGTGGACGTTTGTATAAACGTAGCTTAGATAACTGGCAAACTCTACTTCAGGATAACTGCTGTGGACTAGGATTAGCTCCACCTGTTTTGCCAAATCGTCATTTAAAACACTCTTTTGCAGAAGGAGAGCGCTTGCTTCTTTCATGTCCTTCATATCCATATCGCCATCACCAGTATGGATTTGGAACGGTACCTTCTTCTCTGCACATCTGGCTAAAGCTTCCCAGAACAGAAAGATCCGCATTTCAAAAGGTCCAATGTAATGCTTTTGCCCGAAACCAAATTCGACAATCCAACGTTCTTTGTCCTTCTGAAACTCTTTAAAAATCTCTGCTGCACGATCACGTTCAATTTTTGGAATATTGAGTCCTGTAATATACGCGGTGATCGTTTTCAAACCTACAACGTCCTTTTTCTTAAACCATTGGTCTAATTGTTCATGGAAAGTGTCCAATAGGTCATCAAAAGTGTTGGATTCTTCCATAACCTCATCAAATAGGTGTTCATCAATTCGCTGAACTGAATATACCTTAACAGGAACGATATCTTGGAATTCTTCAATTGTAATCGTGGGTGGATAGCCTGGATCAACGATAAGTGCCTCAATATTTGCCTTCTGAAAAATATCAGCGACAAATTCTTCAAAGTTGTTTTGTGCTTTCGCTTTCCTAAGTTTGAAAATCTCTTCTTCGTTAGGAGTGCATCCATATAATTTCGCGAGTGCACGTGCTGCACAATGATAAAGAAGCTGATGTTCTATGTCTTTCGGCTTTTCTAGCATCGTAAAACTTCTTAATGGGTTGGCATCTTTAGCATCTGGGCCAAACATATGAGCATGGTCGTCAATTACTGGGAACTCCGATAAATCTAACATTAAATTACCTCCTCTTTCTTATACGAATCGTGAAAAGAACATTAGGATTAATTATCATCTCTATAAAGTTTTTATATTTAATTGTATGTTCTTAGAAATCTGTAGCATTCAAAAGGACTATTCTTTAAACACAAGTTTTTTTTAAACACAGGTAGGGGTTATATTTTTCTATGAAAACCTCTTCTTTTTCCGTTAATAAAAAGGATGATATTTCAATTGTAATCTGTGGTGCGGCTGGACAGGGGATTGCTACTGTTGAACAACTCTTAACGCGTATAAATGGTTTCAAGAGAACACCTATTATCTTAACGGTTCACATGACCCTTATGATAGAGTAGAGGCTTTTAGAAGAGCAACAGAAAAAGGAAAGTATCCTTTAGGTATTTTCTATATCAATCCGAAAAAAACTTTTGAGGAAAACCTAGCAGCTTACCATGAAAATGATGGACCTGTCTATAGGAGAAAAAGAGATTTAAATATGGTAGAACAGAAATTGGTTAGTTTTATCTGAGATTTTATTTTCTCGTGTTTGAACTACTACGCTTTGCTGAATATGATTATTTTAGTTTTAATAAAACTTGTTCGGCAAATGTTTTTAACAGGGTTGGTGACCCCATGAGTGTGAAAACTGTTATTCCGTCCTCAATTGCTTTCTGAATTGTTTCTATATGTGCTTCTGGTGTCGAGGGGGCATTTGCAACAATTTGTCTTGCTGTTTCTTCTGGTATGTTCATCCTTACTTGCAGTCTTCTGACTCGCTGATTGGTCTCTTCTTCAGTTGGATCCAACCAGATGGTATATCCTGATCCTATTCGAATCTCCTGGGGATTTCTTCCTGTTTTTTCACATCCAGTTATTATCTTTTGCTTTTGTTGGGCTAAATATTCTGGGCTTGGATCAAACATGCAATGAATAATGTCGGCGTACTGTGTCGCTAATCTAATCATTTTCTCCCCAAAAGCACCTATCATCAATGGTATATGTTCTTGAATTGGTCGTGGACTGTTCAATGTATTTTCTGTAGAGAACGCTTTGCCCCTGTATGTCGTGTGTTCATTTTTAAACATTGAATAAACGATGGCAAGAGTGTCTTCGAAGCCTTGTAGGCGTTCTTTCGTAGGAGGAAATCTTCCATAAAACCCTTTGAATTCGGGTTCGTGCCATCCTGCCCCTAGTCCCATTACGAGTCTTCCATTGCTGATAACGTCGACAGTAGTGGCAATTTTCCCTAACAATGTTGGTGCTCTATAACCATAACAGGATACTAAGGGGCCTAATCTAATCTTATTAGTTATCGCGGCAAGTGCTCCGAGCAGAGTCCAACACTCAAGAGGATGGTTCTCTTCTCCCATTGGGTTTGCCATATTCATAAAGTGATCTGTAATTGTGAAGAGATCAAGTCCTATCTTTTCTGCTGTTAGGCAGGCATTTTTCATTCCCTCAAAACCAGTCCCCTCAGGTGGTAGATGATATCCAAACCATATTTCTTCGGTCATGCTTATACCTCCTAAGCTCCCATGTGTTAAAATGATTAGTTAAACTCTTAAATAATAAAAAGGAGTGTGTGGCTACATATCTCTTGATTATGTCATATAAAGTTGTTGTTTGCGACACATGTAGTCTATTTATCTACTCTAGACTTGCCCCGCAGTTTGCGCAGAAAACCGAATTAGGTTGGATACTTGCGCCACAATTTGGACAAAACTGGGCGCCAGTTGTCTGAGTAGCCTGTACTGTCTGGGGGGGTGGAGGTACTTTTGTAGTCGGTTCTGATGAAATCACTGGCTTATCACCTCGGACAATCAACCAAATTATCAAGCCGATTATCCCAGTGATTAATACAATGATTAACCACAATATACCGCTCTCTCCTCTCTTTTCAGCATCTCTGTACACCCATACAGCTAAAAGGATGACTACGATGAAAATTGCTGCCATGAAGGGGATAAAGAAAAACGGAAACCAATAAGGTTGGAACATTATTTCATCACCAATTTACTTATTTTATGATTTTTATATGGACATCTTTATTTTTATAACTAATTTATTTCATTTTAGATATTAGTTTATACTCCTAGAAAAAACCCCCATAACGATGGTGCTGTAAACACAACAAATAAATAAACACTCCATACTCTTCCCTTAAGAATGTTATAATCTGCAAATAAATAGCTCCAGGGATGCCCCATTACATAATGACCGAAACTAAACTCAAATAGAATTGTTATAATCAGCCAAAAAGCACCAATCAACAAAAGATCGATCCTTGTTACGTCTGCTCTTAAATATACAACGAATAGATATGTAATGATCAGAGTATACAATATTGCTATTATTGTAGAAATCACATGTCCCCCATATGAGCCAACTATAGGCGCATAAACTGATTCTCTAATTAACGCGTTACTAATTGCAAGAAAAAGTAACAATACCCAGATTCCTAAAGCATAGAAGAATATCTTTATCTGCATTTATACCACCTTTTCAGTTGTTTCTAGTATAGATCATCCTTAACCCTTACGCCTTATCGGTAATTTAGTACGAACATTATGAATTCAATACCTTTTCTCAACATCTCTTCTTCAGTAAAAAGCACGATGAAGGATTGCAGTTTTGATAACTTTACTTATTCGTTCATTTAATCTCGATTGCATTAAATAACTCCTTCTAATGGATTTACTACTACTCTTTGAAAATATATTTTTTTCAGACATCTAGAAAATCAATCTTGCACTGTAAATAATTGAAGCGTTTTTCTAATCTCGTCGATGATCCAAATACTAGAGCCAATAAGTGCAATAATAACCCACTCCATGATTCCAAGCGGTACTATGTCAAATGCAAGTGTTAATGGAGGTACGATGAATAAAATAGCGACAAGAAGTATGTCAATAACCAGAAAAACCCACAGCGTCTTGTTCTTAAAGACTCCTACTGAGAATACCGATTTATTATGCGATCGACAATTGAAAGCATTAAACCACTGGAAAATAATCAAAACTACAAAAATTGCGGTTCTTATTTTCGCTGCAGGAGTATTTTGGAATATAAGATAAAAATAAACCATTAGACTACCCACTACCATTATT
>NZ_JAHPYX010000036.1:0-4814 GCF_019058535.1 Candidatus Borrarchaeum sp. | reverse complement strand
CTGGCGATTCCTTGGGAACTCAAATTCATATTTATTCGGGGAATGCTGAGAAGCTTATTCTAAGGTTTTATGTTTCAGATCCGCGAGAAAGATGGTGCAGCTGGAGCACTTGAATTTTATGAAAAAATCTGGAAAAGGGAAGATAGAGTAAAGAATATGACCACTACCCTTAAAGATGTCTTTAAAATAGAGGACAACGATATGAACGCAATATATAAGTGGTTTGTCATCTTTAATGAGCTCATTGGGACAGAAGGATATACTCAACTTGAGCAATCTAAAACATTCTGTAGAGTTAGAGTCCCTATTGGGTGTGCATGGAAAACAGATCCCAAAGATATCAGCGATTGGGTCTTAATCTTCTTTAATATTGTTGTTAAGACGATAAATCCAAAGGCTACTGTTGAACGACCTAAAGGAATGTGTGCTGGGGATTCTTATTGTGAATATGTATACAAGATAGAAGAATAAAGGATGGTAAACAAGAAAGAAATTATATGAAAGGATTATTACGTGTAGATGCGAAAAGTTGATAAAATTAGCAACAAAGAAGAATATATCAAACTCGTCCGAGATGATATTTAAGATAGATAAACGGAGGTATCGAAATGGATCTTGAAAAAAGAATTTCGATTGATCCAGAGATCCAACATGGCAAACCATGCATCCGAGGAACCCGAATTCCAGTATACATCATTCTTGAAATGCTGGAGCATGGTTTAACAATTCCTGAAATTCTGGAAGAATATCCTCATATCAAAGAAGATGATGTGAAGGCTTGTATTGCATTTGCTAGACAATTCGTTGAAGGAGAGGAGATTTCCCCTTTTGTTACTCCTTAAATTTCTTCTGGATGAAGATGTGTCTCATAAGACTTTACAACGGCTCAAAAAACAAGGCCTCATTGTAGAGTCAGTAAAGACGCTAAGACTTCTTGGATCGAAGAATAGCGAGCTATTAGAGTATGCTACCTCTAAAGGATTCATTTTCTCACTCACGACAGAGATTTTTTGTATCCTTCGAGAAAAGATCACTTGGGTATCATTGTAGTTATGATTCATCCTGCAACAGACGCTCATGCAGGTCAAATTCTTGAACAGTTCTTGAAGCGCATAGATCCTTCAAAAATTATGGGAAAAGTGATTCGCCTCGAAAGAGGATTTTGGAGCACTCAGTAACTACTCACAGCTAAAGCAGTGGGCTTTCTTGCTTAGCTACCTGTAAAATGCATTCTTTTAGATAGTTATTGTATTCTTCTACACCCATAACGCTGTAGTTTTCTCAATTCAATTTTAATTGAAAGTATAAAAAGTACAAGAGTATATACAAATACTCTTCAAAGGATAAATGAAAGTTCGAGAAATGGTGAAGTTGAATGGTTGAAGAGTTTTTGGAGATGATGCCAGCTGAGAAGTGTTGGGCAATAACCGCTAAAACTCTCTGGAGATTCACAATTCTGAGAGGGGATAAAATCATCGCAGCTATTTTAGGTAGGGGGGAAGGGATCATCGCACCGGTCATGGGTGCGGAAAAGTGGAAGGAGATAAACGATAAGATATATAGTGACGGTGGTAAGCAGATGTTTCCACATGTTAAAGAGACTTTCAACATACCAGTAGAGGATGCCGTAGGTGCTGCTAAATTAGTCATAGTTGCTGTAACTTTACTGGCAGGTCCTGAGTGCAAGTTTAAAATAATTGAAGCTACCCAAGAACGAGCCAGTATCAGAGTGACAAAGTGTCCGACAGTCTGGGAGATTTATGAAGAGTTAGAGGTAGATCCTGAGCATAGAGCTTGCGACCCAGCCTGTCAAACATTTCGGGAAGATGGACTCAAGGCAATTAGTCCCAATATAAGTTACAAACTCGCGAAGACAATACCAAGAGGAGATTTCTACTGCGAAGACATCATCGAGTTTAAGGAAGAATAAACCTTCAAACAGTTCAAAGAGTGAAACAGAAATGAAGCAAACATCTAAAGAGTTATTGGAAAAGATCCCGCCTGAGAAGTGTTGGGCAATAACCGCTAAAACCCTGCTCAATTTTGCATTGCTAAGAGGATCGAAGACTGTTGTTCCTCTTCTAGGTAAGGGAGAAGGAGTCTTTGCACCCGTCATGGGCTGGGAAAAGTATAAAGAGATTGTCATAAGGGTAATGGGTGAAAGTGTTAAGAATTTGCATCATCGAGTTAAAGAAATGTTCGATCTACCCGTAGAGAATGCAATAGACGCAGCTAAGTTACACACTGTTGTTGGTACATTGCAGAGTGGCCCTGAGACTGAGTATGAATTAATCGAGGAAAGCAGAGAAAGAGCCGTTATCAGATTAAGCAGTTGTGGGTGGCGGGCAAGATATAAGGAGTTTGGGATAAAGCCTGAGCTTACTATATGTCAGCCTGCCCACGAAGAGCCTGCTCAAGAGGCATTAAAGGAAATTAATCCTAAACTAACTTTCAAGTTTACGAAATCATATTCTAAAGGAGATCCCTACTGCGAAGCACTTATTAAATTTAAGGAAGAGTAAGTCTGTCTTTATTGAAATACTTGTCTTAGATCATATACAAATAGCCCCTCTGGTTTTTTAAACCAACCTAAAATTATTTATATTCTAGTAGCTGTATGGCGGAGATGTGATATATATCAGATTTCTACATCTATTCAAAGTTTACAGAAGGTAAAATTATGACAAAAACCATCTACAATTCTCCTGATTTTGAAGTAAGACTCATGGCGATGTATGACGCAAGACTTAAACAATGGCCAGTTCCTTATGAGAGCACTTTTGTAAATACGTCTTATGGAAAAGTGCATATCATTATTAGCGGACCAAAAGATGCCCCTCCAGTCTTGCTACTTCACGCCGCAGGAATGTCTGCTTCATCATGGCTTTATAATATTGAAGGGTTAAGCAAGTTCTATCTAACCTATGCTATTGATAACCTTGGAGAGGTAGGGAAAAGTGTCTTAAATGATCTGGATAGTTTCCCGAATGATGGCAAAGCCTTGAGTAAATTGTATACAGAAATATCCGATAAACTTGGAATAGAAAATGCTTGTGTCATTGGTGCCTCGAATGGAGGATTCATTGCAACAAATTATGCTCTTTATTCCCCTGAACGTGTGAAGAAACTTGTTTTATTAGGCCCGATGGGTGTTACACCAGCCACGGATAGCACGATTCAAAAAATCGAGCAATCTGCGTCGCCCGATACACAGTTTTCTCCGGAGGATATGCTCCGGTGGGCTCTCGGAGATAACCCCAGAGTATTGGAAGCATGTGGTGAGTGGTTTGGCTTGGTAATGAGCGGAACTACGCCAAGAGTAGCGGCTCCTATACCATTTACGCCTGAGCAGCTTCAAAGTATAAGTATCCCCGTTCTGTTGATTCTTGGCAAAAAAGACAATTTGGTGGGTGATCCTGCAAAAGTCAAGGAACTTGCAAAAAACGTTCTTGATATCCAGATTGAGATACTCAATACTGGGCATTTAATTAGTGCTGATCAACCAGATACTGTCAACAATCTTATCTACGAGTTCTTCGAACAGCATTAGACAAATGGATGAGTGTATTAAATACACTTATTAAGCACTTTATTTTGATACTAAAAAGAATCTAAGAATCGGTTACAACTTATACTAAGATGGGGTTGTAAGCATGGGCAAAGATACAGTGCTTGAGATTATAAGAGAAAAAAATATCGAAAGTGTTAGATTCCAATTTTGTGATTTAAACGGTATCATGAGGGGACGCGCCGCAATATTGCAGGCTATTGAAAAAGCATTAGACCACGGGCTAAAAATGAACATGGGGACGATGGACTTCACTTCTTTTGATCAATTTGCCTTCGGCAATAAATATGGCGCACAATCAGAAGATTTTACGATCAAAGCGGATTTTGATACATTTACAGTATTACCATACGCCTCAAAATCGGCTAAAGTCTTCTGTGACTTATATACTCATGACGGTAAGGAGTGGGAATGCTGCCCACGATTAATGCTTAAAAGACTTATTAAACGCTACAACGAACTAGGATATTTTCCACAGATAGGATTTGAAACAGAATATTATGTTCTTGAAGAATACGAAGACGGCTCCTACGCACCTGCAAATTACGCAGAAAAGGAAGGACATGGAATGATTTTTGCGATGTCAGGGCAGGATGAATGGGAGGAGTACTATCGAACCTATTGTAAAACGCTTGCTCAGATGGGAATTGATGCTACCGTAGTAACAAAAGAAGGAGGTCCTGCACAGATGGAAGTTAATATCAACCACTATTCCCCTGTAGAAGCCGCAGACAATCAAATTACCTTCATGAATGTTGCACGTGAACTTGCAAGACAGTTTGGCTATCGAGCAACTTTCCTACCTAAACCATTTCAGCATCTATTTGGTTCAGGTATGCATGTACATATCTCAATTTACGATTTAGACGGTCAAAATTTGTTTTACGAGCCAAATGATCCGAAAGGACATAATTTATCCGAAATGATGTACTATTACATCGGCGGCCTTCTAAAGCATGCTAAAGCCATCACTGCAGTCGGTGCATGTACTGTAAACTCTTACAAACGTCTTTTACCTAATGTATGGGCACCCATAAACAACACCTGGGGATTTAATAACAGATCTACCTTAATTCGTATTCCGTTAGATGCGAAGGAACAAGATACGCGTCTTGAATTTAGAAGTCCAGACCCTGCATGTAATGCATATTTAGTCCTTGCAGCAATACTAGCATGTGGATTAAAGGGTATTGAAGAAAAAATCGAACCTCCAGAACCTATTCAGAAAGATGTCAGTGCCTTAAGT
>NZ_JAHPYX010000035.1:0-5758 GCF_019058535.1 Candidatus Borrarchaeum sp. | reverse complement strand
GGTCAAAGAGATATGCGACGACTTCTGTATCTGTTAGGAGAGTGCACTTATATCCATACATTTCGAGGTATCGCTTGTTGGTTCCATAAGATGAAATCTCGCCGTTGTGAATCACAGACCAATCCAGTATGTTGAAGGGATGTGCACCGCCCCACCAACCAGGCGTATTCGTTGGAAATCGCGTATGTGCTAACCAGAGGTATCCTTTGTACTCTGTTAGTCTATAAAATGCTGCAACCTCATCTGGATGTCCTACAGCTTTAAATACACCCATGTTTTTTCCGCTTGACAAAACGAATGCATCATCGATATTCTCATTTATATGCATCACTAATTTTATTATGTAATTATCTTCCTCTGTCTTCTGCATGTTCTTATCAGGGGTCTCTAGAAAAAACCTCCAGAGGATGGGAGGGTTAGTTATTTCACTCACTTTATTAATGGGAATCTTTTCGTCAGCAACAATTGTTGCATTCTTTGCAAGATAACTTTCAACATTCATCAGGGTCGTTTCATCTGTTGTCATTACTTGCACAGCATATTTATCAGAATACTTTGGAAAGATTCCATATACTGCAAATCCAGCACCTAAACCATTACCGCGAACTTTCATTGAATTAATCATTTTAATTGGATATTTGCCTTCGATCAGATTTCCTTCTTTGCTTAAGATCCCTGCAAGTCCGCAGCCATCTATAATTTTATCATCATGATATTGGACCATCATCTTCACAATCCAATTTCTTTTTTAAAAGTTTTAGTTTTATTTTTTTCAATTCAGGAAGATCTAATTTTTCTCTAAAAACACTTGAGTCGGGTAATCCTCGTCCAGAGGCTAATAACATGTTTTTCTTTTTATTTATGAAATCTGGGATTTTTCCTCTCTTAGAAGCCATATTTTTTAATTGAGTGAAGAAATCTGTCAACCCAAAACACTGTGGGCATAATTCGTAGCAGGTGTGACATGCAATACAATTCCAAAACTCTCCTGCATCAATAACACTTTCTAAATTTCCATTTAACACGTCCTGGACTATCTTATGAGGCTCAAAGTCCTCTACTTCCGCAACTGGGCAATCTTCTTCACAAGCACCGCATGAAGCACATATTCGTAGAGATTCATAGTCAAAATGACGTTTTATTTCATCAAGAGCAATCTGTTTCATGCGCAATTTTTGAAATACACTATCAGTTGGAATAACATGATAAGGAAAACTAATTTCTACAACATCCTCCATGCCAAGTGCAATTCCAAGAAGTTCCAAGAAGTAGAATGTAGGTATCTCAAAATTGGTTTCATCAATTCTATTTACCTGAAACTGTGCTAAATCATATTGACTAAAACAATATGGACAAACAACCGCAATACCATCTGTGCCCCGATGTTGGAGCGATTCAAGTTTTAATCTTACAAGATCGTAGGCTGCCTGTTCAGAAGTCGAAGATAGACTTCCTCCACAGCATAACATTTTTTCAGGATAATTTAATGGTGTTGCACCTATTGCTTCTATCAACCTATCAAAGACACTAGGATCAATAGGATCGTCAAACAGAATCTTATCGCTTGGTCTCAGAAGATGACAGCCTGGATGTGTTGCAATTGTTAATCCAGTTAATGGGCGGGTTATGTGTTCTTCGATTTCTATTGAGCCAATATCGAATGCCAGAACTTCTAAAATGTCTTTTACGCGAATAGAGCCATTATATTGTAATCCTTCTTCAGCAAGTAGTTTATTAATTTCATTTCTAAGGGCGCTATTTCCTTTAAGTTCCATATTTACATTTTTTAACGTGCCATAGCACCCATTACAAAAGGAGATAATGTCAAGGCCTTTTTCTTCAGCAATCGCGAGGTTTCTGGCTGCGATGGCGTACCAAGTTCTTTCATCATATCCTCTTATGCTAAGGGGATCAGGACAGCAACTGAAGTCATCTAAGTCAATAATATCGACTCCTAATTTCTTAAGAACGCGTTTCGCTAGTATTTCGATATAGGGATATTTATTTTGGATCAGACAACCGTAAAACGCTGCATATTGCATTTCTTTTTTCATTATTTCTTAAACTCCTATTTACATAAGGCAACATATTTACATATATCAAGGTATTAGACAAAGTGTTAATAAATTTTGTTATTTTGACTATTTGTACTGAGTAATGCTATTTATACTGAACGTTTGATGATTTTTATTCTGAATGTTTGAACACTTTAATATCCAACAATACGGGTCTTTTTAAATGATTAATCAAAATATCATAAAAGGAGTCAGCATGGATAAAAAGAGAGTTATTTTAGTAGCAGACAAGGCGATATTTTTAATTTCTTATTCCTCTTCAAGGAATGAAGGTTTCCAGAAGTTAATTACTTTAAGAAACTTATCAAGTCTTTCGAGAAGGGCTTTGGTGACCCTTCTGTCTTCCGCCCATACTGCTGATTCGTATTTAAACCCCATATCGAAAGCTTCTGAGAGTGTTTGGATACGTTTCTTAAAATGTTCTTCCCCTATCCTTTCAAGAACAGGAAACGCTAACATATAATCTATAAGTTTATCAAAGATCTCTAAGACCAATCCTTTTTCTGGGATGCCATGCAAGACAATACGCTTGATTACGCGCTCATCTAGCCTCTCAAAAGGGAGAAATTCTTCAGTCTCATTCAACACTCTCATTTCATCAAACATCATCCGCAATCTGTCCCATAAAGCGGTCAAAAAATCGTCTAGCTGGCGCAAAGTGAGGTCTTGTTCCGAGCGATAGGTTATCGTTAAGCGCTTGGGGTCATTCATGTGGTAGAAATCAGGCGTAATGCCGTTTACTGTAAGATAATAGTTTCGTTCTTCCTTTTTCCATGCAGGAGAGACTTCATCAAGACTATCCGAGAACGGAATCAACCTCCCGGCAACCCTCTCGGAAAGTAGGAAACTGTCTATGCATTCTTCCATTCGAATGTCCATCTCAACGCGGATCGAGGGCTTTTCGATACAAGTAATTGGATCTTCTGACAATTTCATCAGTTCGCTTTCGCCCTCTTTTTTGAATCGACAATAGCACACAACTACACTCGCTTTTCTATTCAATAAATGTCGCTCATCATCTTTGACCAGATTATCGTCAAGTTTCAATCCCTGAAGGCGAAAGAGGTTTTCTAAGCCTTTGATCTCTTTAATCTGATTGCTGTAGAGGTTTAATCTTTGGAGATTAGTGAGATTGTCTAATCCTTTGATCTCTTCAATCAGATTATGATGTAACTCTAATGTCTTTAAATCTGTGAGGTGTTCCAAGCCCTGAATTTTTTTTATATGATTGTGACTGAGGTTTAATCTTTGGAGATTAGTGAGATTGTCTAATCCCTTGATCTCTTCAATCAGATTATGGCTAAGATATAGTTCTTTAAGATCCGTGAACTTCTCCAATCCTTCGATCTCGTTGATATCGGTTATCTCTTTCTCACCGAGGTCAAGTGTGCCGTCTTTTACAAAATACTTTTCCCCTCTGACTGTTACATAGTCACATGATTGTGTTTTTGACAATTCTTTTTACCTCCATTCACTTTATGTTATTTACACATTTAAAGACCACGGTAGACGTTGGAGGAGTTTAAGGAGAGCTTAAAAACAATTTTCTGAATTGTTTCAGATTAATCTTAACCGTAAACTGTCGTTAATCACGAAACAACGTAAAAAAGCAAGGTTGTATGCTATTTGATTTAGAGTATATTTTTAGATAATAGATAAATTTATATACTATAAGTCTAATATTAGACTCATAGTATGAAAAATCCATTCAGGAAGTGTGGATATGCATGAATTAATAATTGGTATAATCTACGTCATAGCGTTCTCAGTTTTAGCCGTAGTTATTATGGTTAAAACAAAGTTCAACAACTTGTTGAGAATTGGGCTTTTAATTGCGACATTGTTTGCGTTTTATATGCTTCCAACTGGACATTTGGTTGGCTTAATGCCTAAATTGGGCTCTAATGGTGTAATGGCTGAAACAGGAGACGTTGGATCAGGTATCGTTACGACGTATTCGTTCCCTTTAGCATTGCTAGCACTCATTGTAACACTGGGGCTCACCTTTTTTGTAGGACGTGCGATTTGTAGTTATGGATGTCCTGTCGGTGTAGTTCAAGAACTCCTCTATGAAGTCCCAACTGGCAAAAATGGCGGAAACAAACTGACCTTGCCTACAAAAATCAGTTATTTCATAAGATTGGGAGTACTAGGTCTGATAGTTGTCTTAGTTCTTACCTTTGGCCTTGGGCTTATTCAAATAGCCGCACTGTCTCCATTCGTAATTCCTGTGGCGTTCATTATAGGTGTTTGCATTATGGCATCAATTTTCGTATATAGACCCTTTTGCAGGCTTTTCTGTCCCTATGGTGCCTTGGCAGCATTAGTGGCGAAATTCTCCAAAGTCAAACCAGGGAAGGGAGATTCATGTACGGAGTGCGGACTTTGTGATATGAAATGCCCAACAGGAGAATTAAACGAAAAGTATGGTGAATGCTATCTCTGCGGAAGATGCGTAAGAACATGCAACGTAGATGCTGTAAAATTCTGCTGAGCGTAGATATTTTGCTATCTTCGGATAGCATTTTTTTAAATTTGAAAGAATTTCGTTATTAGATAATTGAAGGTGTAAAAAATGGAAGGATCACATGATAGAAATGCTGAAACAAAAACTGGTGCGAAATTGACGAGGAAAGAACGCAAAACGTTACGAACACGAAGACAAATTCTTGATGCGGCAACGGAACTGTTCAATAAAGCTCGTTATGATGATGTAACGATGGATGATATAGCAGAACAAACGCTATTAAGCAGGGCTACATTGTACAATTATTTTGATAGTAAAGAAGGCATCTACTTCGAAATCGGTATTCAAGGTTTTAGAATTATTTCTAAAAAGCAAGAAGCACTAATTAAATCTGAATCTTCTTCAGGACTCGATAAAATCATAAAATTAAGCGAAACTATCCTTAGATATTTGTTTGAAAATCCATTAAGTCATGAAATCATGCGCCATTACCTTGTGACGGAAAGTAAAGCAGAAATTACCACTGATAAGATCCTGAGGAAAATGAAATTAGGGGAAGATGTGGAGAATCCTTCTGATAGAATACGAGCAAGGTTTTTACAAGAAATCCGCAAATTCGAGAAACCCTGGGCAATCGCAGTGGAACAGGGTTTCAAAGATGGATCAATCCACCAGGATATGAATCCCGATCATTTAGTGCATTTCCTTTTTATGATCATTTCTGGGATTGTTGATCGTGCCAACTTGGAAAGAGTAATGATGCAAAAGGTGAACTTATCCGTCGAAGACATCATAAAGAGGACTATTGATCTGATCCGGAAAGATTTGGGAAGTGACTGAACTCTTACGAATCATTAATTTGAAATATACAAAAAATTTGGCAGGAGGTGAAAAAAATTAGTTCAACACATGATAAACACGAACATCTCGTAGGCGAAGAAATGCCTTATTCACATCTGCTGCAATTAAGTTCTGCAGTAGTGTTTCTACTAGTCTGGTCATTAGATTCTTTTATTTTCAAATTCTCTGTTTGGTTTGCAAATTTTGTGCCATGGATGTTTCGATTAATTCTGGCTCTATGTGTGATCATACTTGGAATTATGCTAGCGCGTTCAGCGGAAAAGGCGTTATTTCAAGAAGAACTTGAGTCACCTAAAGTGGACGTAATTGATACAGGGATACTTGGTCATGTGAGGCATCCTTTATACCTTGGAGT
>NZ_JAHPYX010000034.1:0-11234 GCF_019058535.1 Candidatus Borrarchaeum sp. | reverse complement strand
TCGTCTCAGCACGTCTTGCAGTACCTGCGAATGAACCGTTTTTAAAAATGGAGTGGTCTTTTTAGCGTCTTTTAATTGGTTGGCTTGCTCACCATACGTAACTGATTGTTTCTGAGTTTCCCAGGCATTTTTTCGCTCTGCCAGAGAGTTGTTATACAACAGTCGGCAAGTAGTAAGCCATTGAGTGAGAATAGTTGCCTGTGGTGTGGTGGGATACAAGCGAAATTTGTACGTACGTTTCATCACAGGTCTTCCTCTGTTCCCTTGAGCGTCATATCACTAACGATAGTATCCGCAAACAGCTATTTAAACTGGGGGACACTACCGTGAAAGTAAAAACAGCAAAAAAACGCAATTCATCCCCCCCAACAAGTTGGGGGGTCTTCTTGCGAAGACATTATAAATTCTTCTGTCGTGATAAGTTCGCAAGAAATATTTATTAGTTCTTCAATCCCTTTCCGTAGATCCCCGAAATCGCATCTTCAATGACTATCAACCTAAAACCCCGTTCACTTGCTTCATATATGGATGTTCTAGGGCAATTTGGGAAGTTACAGCCTGTAAAAACCAATGTTGTTATTCCTTTCTTTTGAAGGAAGTCTTCTAACGGCGTTTTGTAAAACGCTCCCCATCTGGGTTTATATATCACGAATTCGTTAGATGCTAACTCTTGGATTTCTCCACTCAGTAGTCTTTTTGCATCCAATTTAACTTCATTAGGCTTTAGTTCTTTGACTAATTCAGCACCTTCAGAATTTGGAGCAACTACTTTTAATCCATCTTCCACTTTCTTTTTTCTACAGATATCAACATTAGAACCATCTTCTTTGTAGAGTCTTATTATGTGGATTATTGGTTTACTCTTTTCTCTGAATCGTTTTAGAATTTTAACCATATTAGGAATTACATCATCATAGGTTCCTTTAATCTCACAGATCGCATCTTTTAGCGAGAAATCATTTTGTGTATCAATTGTAAGCAATGCACTATTCTCATAATCTGGTTCTGTGTATTTAGCCATAATATAGCCTCTTTTGAACGAAGATTATTATGAACGGCGTCTAGAAGATTGTTTTCTTTCTGTATTCGAGATATTCATTTCCGAACTTTTTTTCCAAATCCTTTTCTTCCATATACTTCCAGATCAGTATTAATGGAATCCATATTACCGCAGAAAGCAAGGTTAAAAAACTCTTTGCCATGAGTGGGAATCCAACATGTATGAGCATAATACCAACATACATAGGATTTCTAAATTTAGAATATATTCCGTTAGTGACAAGATAATCTAGTTCTCTGAATCCTCTTTTTGATTTGGCAGATACTACAAACAGCACTAAGCCTAGTATTCCTATTGCTAGACCCAATGGCACCGCAATATAGTCCGATATGTTTATTCGAATTGGATCGAAAAAAGACATCAAAAACCATCCAACGTATCCAATGAAAATAATTATTGTTAGTACAATCTCAAACATCTTTGATTGTCCAAGGCTATATCCTTTGTATTCAAAGAAATGAGATATTGTATGCAAAAGGTATCCAATTAAACACAGTATAAATGCGATTAAGAAAATTTGATTCATATTAACAGAAATAGTTTTCTACATATATATAAGATTATTTGAAAGATTCTGGAGAAATATAATTTCCTTAGAACGGATTAACGTTTAGTGAAAAATTCAGGATCAAAATTAAAAATTATACTGCTGCTTATGTTTCTTGGATCGCACGATCATAACTTTTTCTCACAAAAGGCATAATTTGATCCAAGTCTTTTTTGCGATTGATAGGTATCCTTGCCCAATTATGAACTGTTTTTTTGCCAGCTTTAAAAGGAGTCGTCGAGAACTGTTGAGATAGTATCTCTTTCTCTTTTTTATCTAGTTTTGTAATAACTATGCCCTTTGTCACAAGAAACACGAAAAGCTTACCATTCGATTGATAGCAAGGGCAACCAAACATTTTCTTGATATCGATCTGCTTCCACTTAAGCACCTTCTCTTCAAAAGCTAATCTTAGATCTTTCATTTCATCTTCTGAATAATATTTCAATTAGAACCCCCGAAATTGATTTTCTGTGAACTACTAAGAGCTTATTATGAAATAATTCAAAAAAAGAGTAAAAGTTAAATTTTTTACTTACTTTTCCATCTTTTAAGGGTTGGATAGTGCTTTTCAGCCTCTTTTTTTGCCTGCTCTTCTGTCAATGAACCAAAAGAGAGTTGTACGAGTAGTTCCGTTGCCCTTTCAATCATCTGCTCCAGTGTGGCCTCTGGATGCGTAAATTCTCCGTTCTGGAAACAGTCTTGACAGTAATCTTCGCTTTTACTTCCATCAGCGTTTGTTCCATAACCTTCTAACATTTCGAATGGCAAGCCACAAAACTGGCAAAATGGTCCTTTTTGCATTTCCATATTCTCACCTCATTTTTTTAGCTATTATTATTAAATAGTTCTTATAGTTTTTCTTTCCTTAGTAAAGAGTTGATTTACGAAATGCTATCGGTATACACTGTGTTATAGACTTTTGATTAGTTCAGAAAAAAGCGTAAAACCCCATTTATGTCACTATCTTTGCAATCTTTTAAGTTGAATGAACATTCTAGCCTTTTCTTTAGCTCGCTCTTTTGATATATTCATTTGTTTTACCAAAATACTAGCCACTACTTCAATCATTTGTTCTGTTGAGAGCTTATGATGTGTCAACTTACCATTCTGAAAACATAATCGACAATAATCATTGTTTATACTACCATCAGCGTTTGTCCCAAAATCTTCTGTCTTCTCGATTGGCTTCCTACAGATACGACAAAAGAATCCTTTCGACAATCTTAATTCCACAGGGGGTTCTCATTTCATATACAATTATTCATTCGATGTTATATTATCTTGTAAGTGATTAAATTTAAATAAATATTAGTCATAGAAAACGCAAAAGTCCTGTTTGATCTTCATCAACATCTAGATTTTCTCGAATGAACTCCTCTATTTCATCATTGACATTTCGAATTTCCTGTAATTCATTTCTTTTTGCTATAGCTACAATAGATTCCTTCAAATTTTGTATATTCATTCCTGCCCAATATTTCTTACTCCAAGCTTTACCTAACATTTGTTGCCTATACGCTTCATTTAGAAGTTTTTCAGCAATTGAATAATTCATTCTTCTAAAATCCTGTGGAATAAACCTTTTCACTCGGTAAGGCAATTCATATTTCTCGCATAAATTGAGCATTTTTTTATTAATCTTTTTATGATAGCTTGTCTTTGGAGTGTATTTTCCTTCATATGATTCTGGATTGTATTTAAAGTCATAAAGTTCTTCGTACTTTTCAATTAATTCAGGATATCTTTCGTTCAAATGTTTCAAAAACCATTTGGCTTGTAAATCTCTCATAGTAACTCCGCTGCCAAATAGAATAAAATCTGCTCCTATCTCTTTGATCTTCTTTGCCATCGCCTCTAAATGTTCATCTGAATCACACAGGTATGGTACAATTGGAATAAATGATACTCCTGCTTGAATGTAATTCGTCTGGTCTTTTATTGTTCGAATTACATCAAATCTTTCTTTAGGTGTTGGAACTCTAGGTTCCAAGAACTTTGATATCTCTTGATCGTTTGTTGTAATTGTCACACAAATACTACACCAAGAGTCTTTTCCAATCTTTTCTAATATATCGAGATCTCTTAAAACCAGTTTTGATTTTGTTCCTACACTAACGGGATATTTATGCTTTGAAAAGACTTCTAAACATTGCCTAGTATTCTTGTATTTCGCTTCTGCAGGTTGATAAGGATCATTGGACCCAGTAGCCACAACATCTGGTAGTAGTTTTCTTGCTCTTGTTAGTCTTTTATCAAGCATTTCTTTGATATTTTTCTTAACAATAATAGTATTCTCAAAATCAGTAGGCATCCGGTATTTCGCACTTCTTGAATCACAATAGATACAGCCAAATTGACAGCCATTGTATGTATTGATGGTATATTTGCACCAATACCAGCTATCGATATACTTGAAGACATTTAATATCGATTTGAACTCTTTTTCAATATATTCTACCATAAATTATCACTAGGAGTTTTTCTTTTACTCTTAAGAAAAAATCGAAAAAAAGGTAACATATTAAGACCTAATCATTACTAAAAGCATCTTGTACGGCGTTACTGCTCTTAGGGCATGTGGGTCGTTAGCGGGCATTATAATCATTTCACCTGCATTAACACGATAAGCTTCGCCTGAGATGGTTATCTCTGCTTCACCATCAAGAATACAAACTAAAGCATCAAATGGCGCCGTATGCTCACTTAATCCCTCCCCTTCGTCAAAAGAGAATACAGTTACGGTTCCTGTTTCTTTATCCATAATGGTTCTACTCACTACAGAGCCCTCTTGGTAAGCTACTAATTCGCTTAGGTTTTTGACAACTGCTAAGAGCTTTTCATCACTTTTAATTCTTTTAATATTTTGCATGATTTCTCACCTATAATTTTAAACAAAAGTTCATCGTAAAGTTGCAAACATGTTTTTAACCTAAGTATTTAAGAAGAATTAGTTTTAATCTTTGGTTATGGCAATCAAAGATGTCTTATTAATCGGGAATCCTAAATTGAGGCAAGAATCATCAGAAGTCACGGATTTCAACTTAGAACTTAAGGAAATACTCCAGGATCTTAAAGATACTCTTATTCATCTTCAGAAAACAAAAAAGATCGGCAGAGGGCTAGCTGCGCCTCAGATAGGTCATATGAAGAAGGTCATCCTTTTTCTATTACCAGAACAACCATTCATTATGGTTAACCCTAAAATAACTTGGAAAAGTGACGAAATGTTTCAAGTGTGGGATAGCTGCTTCTGTTTCGATGTTGCATTTTTTGTCCAAGTTGAGAGGAACAAAAGCATTAAAGTTGAGTATCAAGATGAGAATGGAGATATTAAAACAGAAGAATTCGTTGGAGACCTATCCGAATTAGTACAGCATGAAATTGATCATCTTTATGGAATCTTAGCTACAGATCATCTTAAGGATGTAACTAAGATTATAATGAGAGATGAATGGGAGAAAATTGTAACTTAATGAAATAAACAATATTCTAAGTCAATTTTTTATTGAAAATATTCACAAATATTTTATATTCACGCCTTATAGGAATAACAAATAAATCTGGATGCAATTATACTTCACTGGACTTCCCATTTCGATTTTTATAGCATATTAAGGGGGGATTGGGATAGAGATTAAATTAAAGATAGGTAAGGACTTTAAGACAATATCTATACCAGACGATAAGATCCTTGATGTATTAACTGGTCCAGAAATTCCAGAGCTTGACCAAGAGGAAATAAAAGATCAAATAGTAGAGGCCGTCAGAAATTCATTGCCTGAAAACATTGAGACAAAAAAGATAGTTATTCTAGTTGCTGATCACACAAGGCTTTGGACAAAAGGAAATCTCTATGTACCAGTAATTTTGAACATTCTTCTTGAAGAAGGTGCAATAAATGAAAATATAAAAGTTATTATCGCTCTCGGAACGCATGTTGATACACCTATTGAAAGAATGCATGAACTTGTAGGAGAAGAAACGATAAAGAAAGTAGAAGTTATTAATTCTGCTAATATGAATACTGATCGTCTGACTTATATAGGAAAAACTACCCACGACACGTCATTATATTTGACTAGTGAGGCCTGTGAGGCAGACCATATTATAATGTATGGCGGAGTTCTTCACCATGTAATAGCAGGATTTGGTGGGGGTAGAAAATATATACATCCTGGCATAGCAGGTTATGATTCCATTCAACAAAATCATTCTCTAACGATAAGGGCGGACGGGTCCCTTCATCCAAAAGTATGTCAAGCAATCCTTGAAGGAAACCCAGTTCACGAAGACATGAATGAAGGTGCTGAGATGTTTCTACGAGATCGTACTTCTCTCCTCATCAATGTAGCTGAGAATGGGGATGGAAAGATATTCTATGTTGCTAAAGGTGACTGGAAAAAGGCTTTCGCTGAAGGATGCGAACAAGTAAATCGAGCAGGAAGAGTATTTATAAGCCGAAAAGCCGATTTCGTTATTTTCTCAGCTGGAGGGTATGAAAAAGACGGACAATTATATCAATCTACTAAGGCCTTGTTTAATAGTTATGGTGCAGTGCGAGATGGCGGACAAATTATTATGTTCGCTGAGGCAAGAGAAGGGATAGGGAATATTGAGTTTGGAGAAGCTCTTAAAACATATAAAGGAAATATGAACGTTCTAGGGAAAAAACTTATAGAAAAATACAGTATGCCGTCATATATTGCGTATCGGATTATTGATATCCTGTCACGTTATAACGTAACGCTAGTATCAAACCTTTCACAGGAAGAAACAGAGGCATTCGGTTTTAACTACACTAATAATATTGATGAATACGTGAAAAATCTTAAGGGGAAAGGATATATCATTCCTTCTGCTGAAAATATTCTACCTCTCATCGAAGAATGAAAAGAGATTTAATTAATAGTTATCTCTATCCAGAAAGAACTCCATAAACGGGGCATCACTAGTGGCAAAAAGAATTGGTATTTTAGGCGGAATAAGCTATGAATCAACGATAAAATACTATGAGTTAATCCTTAGAACATATTACGAACAAAATATGGACTATTACTATCCAG
This sequence comes from Candidatus Borrarchaeum sp., assembly GCF_019058535.1. NCBI lineage: Archaea > Promethearchaeati > Candidatus Borrarchaeota > Candidatus Borrarchaeia > Candidatus Borrarchaeales > Candidatus Borrarchaeaceae > Candidatus Borrarchaeum > Candidatus Borrarchaeum sp. Next base: position 4,561 of record NZ_JAHPYX010000034.1, on the reverse strand, counting down.
AAATTGTAATCTTCAGCCTAGATTTCCAGAAATTCACTAATTTTGAAAATGAAAACAAGCGAATGTACATAAAATATATCCTTGAAGGCATTAATTCATTAGAAAAGGCAGGTGCAGAGTTTGTTTTAATGGCAGCTAATTCACCTCACGCTGTTTTCGAAGAATTGGAAATATTATCAAATATTCCTCTTCTTAGCATAGTTAAAGTATCTGCAGAAAAAGCAAAGCAAGAAGGCATGAAAAAACTGTTGCTTCTGGGAATTAAATTTACTATGCAATCTTCATTTTATCAAAATGCTTGTAAGAAACTTGGAATTGAGGTTAAAGTCCCAACAGAGGACGAACAGAATGATATCAACAGAATAATTTTTGACGAGTTAGTGATAGGTGTTTTCAAGAACGAAAGTAAAAATAGACTTCTAGAGATAATAAGCAATTATGAAGTTGATGGCGTTATTTTAGGCTGTACGGAACTACCGTTGATTCTTAAACAAAAAGATGCTGACGTAAAGTTGCTTAATACTTTAAAAATTCACGCAGAAGCGGCCTTGAATTATTCTTTGTCCTCTTGAAGGTGAATGCGTACTAAATTCCAAGAAATTAATTGCATGAAAGGGCAGTTTCACGAAATTGCTATAATACGTATATCACATAGCTTAACTTTTTTTGAAATACAATACTATGTGATAAGAAAAATGATTAAGAAGCGCTTCGCTAATTTCTTATTAAAATTGAAATTTGGCTCCTTTAAGGAACAATATACACAAATAGCAAGTTTAAGTAGTACTGATGATATTAACGGCTATATAACTCATTTTAAAAAACTCCTCTTGCATGCATATTAAAATGTACACTTCTCTACAAAAAGTTGAATCCAATTGATGAGAGAAATCGCAGGAGAACCTTTTTCACATTTTCACCTGAAAGTGCAGAGATGGGAAACGTGCCCAAGTAACTTGGACGAGTCCATAATTGCAAACGCTTACGTAATTCATGTGCTGGAATAGCCGTCTGAAGATCTTGCTTATTCGCGCAGATAATGTATGGTTTTTTGATTTTTGTTTCGATGATGTCAAGTATTCTTCTTGCTTCTTTTAAGTAATTATCATCTGAAGTTTTACACGAGTCAAGAACTACAATGACGCCTCGTGCACCAGCCCACCATATACTCCATAGATTTTGGTATCTTTCTTGTCCACCGAGTTCCCAATGTACAAATTCCAGTTCATGTTCATGTTTATTTGTTCCTGTTTTTCTTAAAGAAAATTTATAAAACGCCACTCCAGGTGTGGGCTTATACACAGACGCTTCTTTTTTGTGATCTTTATCAACGCTAGAATTTCTTCCAACAGAGGTGGGATTACGCTTGGATGTCTCATAGCCACCCTCATAAGCCTTTCTTTCACCGTTGAAAATTTCTTCGAGACGGCTGCCTAACTCTGATTTACCAGCATTTGCTGGGCCCATTAACAATATTTTAATCACGTCTTCTTTTCCAAGTGGCGGTGAACGTTTATCATTAACTACCATTCGAATTCCGCTCTGTATTTATACTATGGGACTAGCCTTCGTTTTTAGAATAAAAATAGCACCATATTATATAAATCCCATACACAAAGAAGCCTGTTGTTGTTCTATTATAGTCGTGGGTCATCATATTCACTCAGTTATTCAAAAACTATCAGTGGTCGCAATAAAGTGGAAAAAATCAGTGATTTTGATCTCTTTCAACTTTAAAACGCGGCATCTGGCATGACACTCTAGCACCATTATAGGATTGATCTGTTTTTCCATCATATTGCAATTTTTTGTTAAAATATCGGAATGATTGAAGGGCGGTTTCGTGAAATTCAAATGGTTTAAACCTGCCTAATTTACCTATACGGGTTCTCTTTATTCTTCTTATCAAATTCCAATTTATAGTAAACAAATTCTATTCTATTTCTCAAGGATCTAAAAGTATTGATGATAAGTTTACCAGAATTTTTATTATTCATGAGTGGAAGGTTAATTCGAAGGGAAGTAGTTAAACCATTAAGGATAAATCTATATGAGAAAGAATTATTTTTTCATCATCGGTCTGATCTGTCTATTAGCTTTTAGTATGATTATCAACTCTGATATGCGTGTTTATGCTCAGACTGATGTTGAAGATTTCGTTGATAATAATTCAAGTAATGTAGACTCTTCTGTTCCACCAGATATAGGTAGCCATTCTAATTTTCCTTATGAACAAGCCCTTGATTCTAATGTTGATACCTTAACTGAGGAATCAGTTGAGACTCCTCCCATAGAAGATTTCGTAGATAACAATAGCTCGGATGTCGATTCTTTAGCAGATCTAGGAACGCTGAGCGATTTTAATAACATGACCGCTTACGATGGTAACATGGCAAATTTTAGTGAGACCGCAATTGCTGGTGGGATTGAAAAAGTCGGAACAGATACCAGTTGGACGGATTCAGGAGTATCTGCATCTCCTCTTGAGTTTTCGCATACATTGGTGTCAGGTAGTAATCGGATGGTTGTAGTTTGTGCTGGTATAGAGAATGGTGGCGATATAGACATCTCTGGTGCTACCTATGGTGGTCAAACTATGGTCGAAGCGATTTGGCAACAAACAGGCACAACTACTATTTATGAAGCAAGTATCTTTTACATCTTGGAAGCGAATTTACCTTCAGACGGAGCTCAAACGGTAAGTATTACCTTTTCTGGCACTCTTACTAGCGGAGCTCAGGTTTACGGTTTCTGTTCTGAATTTACAGGAGTGAGTCAAGGTGCACCTGAAGCTACTGATGAAACGATTTGGAGTTCTGGTACAAGCATTTCTAACGATATTTCCCCTTCAACTGATGCGTGGGTTATTTCTGCTGTTGGTTGGGGAAACCTTCTCTCTACTACTCATGGTGAAGGACAGGTCGAGGTTTACGACAATAGTTTCAGTTCGAGTGGTTTTGCAGTTGCAGAATTACGTGGTGCAGACGGTGAAACAAGTCTTAGTTCAACTGCTTCTGGTACTGTTAATCGTGGTGTAAGAATAGCTGCATCTTGGCAACCAGCACCACCCTCACCCTCTCTTATGGATCAAGAGGTTCAATTTACTAACGTCTCTTATTTCCTATCAACTGAGGAGTTATGCATCTACGCTGGTGATCTGGGCGACGAGGACCTTAATGTCACCGTTTGGACTGGGAGTGATTGGCATCTTGTTGCATCTGATTTGACTGCTAACAGCTGGAACAACTTTACGGTTAATATCAACAGCACAACCTTCACAGTGAAGTTTGGAGGAAGCAATACCACAAATGACTTAGACACACAGGATATGTGGTACATTGATGCATGCTTAATCAAAAGTGAGGGCGCAGGAAGTAATGAGACTGCTGTTGATAATGAGGTCTCCAATATAGATGGTGAAAATGATGCGGGCACTATAACCGATTTTTCGAATATGACTGACTACGACACCAACATGGCTGTTTTGACTGAAACGCAAGCTATTGAATTTATCGGTTATGCGGGTGGCAATAATGAAACTGGAACTGATATGACCATTAATAAACCAACTGGCACACAAGACGGCGACTTTATGTTTGCCATTGTGGCTTCAACTATTGCGAGCGATACTGATGGTTCTACGATGGCAAGTGCGCCTTCTGGTTGGACTGAGGAGAACAATTACATTAATCCTCAGAACCCACAATCAGGTCAGCATATCTACATTTACTGGAAATTTGCAGGAGCATCTGAACCAAGTAGTTATTCGTGGACGTGGACTGATGCTTGTGGTTGGGCAGGGCAGATTATCACACTTAGAGGTGTAGATTCAATTTCTCCCATTCATGTAGAGGGAACGACAGCAAGTGGCAGTAATCAAAACCCTAATACCCCTTCGATCACAACAACTGAGGACACTTGTTTTGTTATTTCCTTATATTGTGCTGATGATGATGATGCCATCACAGGGAGTCCTCCTTCTGGAACGACAGAAATAGGCTTGGATGAGAGAGCCAGCCCTGGTAACGGACTTGCGATAGGAAGTGCTTACTATACTCAAACAACTGCAGGTTCAACAGGGGATAAAACATGGACAGGGGCATTAGGAGTAGAAAATGAAGAATGGATAGGTGAACAATATGCTTTTCTTCCTGCTGCTGATAGCAGTTACACTTTAAACCAAGAAGTTCAATGGATCGATATTCCCTTGAATTTACCAAATGCGAATCTATCTATTTATGCTGGCTCAACTGGCGCTGAGGATATATTGGTTGATGCCTGGAATGGAACAGGCTGGGTAAACCTCTTTGGCGATTTGGCCGCTGATTCTTGGAATAATATTTCAATTACTGATTACCTGATTAGTTCTACTTTTATCATAAGATTTAGGGATGGCAATCCCTCAGGAGATAGCAGCACTCAGGATATATGGGAAATAGATGCCGCGTTGATTCGCGTTTGGAACGAAGACACGGTTTATAATTTAGACCTAGAAGTTCAATGGACTAACGCTGATTTTGACGAATATTTTGAGGAATTATGTATAAAAACAGGAACGTTT